>CAZDYW010000482.1:0-2527 GCA_964509655.1 uncultured Anaerolineales bacterium | reverse complement strand
TTGCTAGCCCAAATTACCGCCTTGACGCTTCGCCAGGATAGGCTAGAATGGGGTTATGAAATACTACATCTGGACCATCGGTTGTCAAATGAACGTAGCCGACTCGCGGCGGCTGGCGTCGGCGCTGGAGCGTCTGGGCCACGCGCCGGCCCAACGCGCCGAGGAGGCCGACATCATCGTACTCAACACCTGCGTCGTGCGCCAGTCGGCTGAGGACAAGATCTACGGGCGCCTCGGCTCGCTGAAGCCGATCAAGGAGCGCCGCCCGGAGACTGTCATCGGGCTGATGGGCTGCCTGGTGGGCGTGCTCGATCCCGCCCCACTGCGGCGCCGCTTCCCCTGGGTGGACGTCTTCATGCCGCCCTCGGAGCCAGGGCCGCTGCTCGATTATCTGGTCGAGCGGGAGCTGGTCGACGAGGGCCGGGCGCAAGAGATGGCCCGCGTTTCGCGCCGCTACCGCCTGCAGGATGGCGATTTGATCCTGCCGGCCCGCGAGCGTGAGAAGCTGGTCTCCGCCTACATCTCCATCGTGCTGGGCTGCTCCAACGCTTGCAGTTACTGCATCATCCCCCACCGTCGGGGCCGCGAGCGGAGCCGCCCGATGGAGGAGATACTGGCCGAGGCGCGAGCGCTGGCTGCGCAGGGCGTGAAGGAGATCACGCTGCTGGGGCAAATCGTGGACCGTTACGGGCTAGAAACCAGGTTTTTCAGTAAGCAAAGCGACATGAGTAAGCAAAGCGACAAAAACCTGGTTTCTACTCCTCTGGTGAAACTGCTGCGCCGCCTCCACACCATCGAGGGGTTGGAGCGCATCCGCTTCCTCACCTCCCACCCCAGCTGGATGACGGACGAACTGCTCGACGCGGTGGCTGAATTGCCCAAAGTCTGCGAGCATATCGAGGTTCCGGTGCAGGCCGGCGACGATGAGGTGCTGGCCCGCATGCGGCGCGGCTACAGCGTCGAAGATTACCGCCGCTTGATCGGGCGCATCCGCGAGCGCATCCCCGGCGATCCTTCGACGGGCTCAGGACGTTGTTCCATCGCCACCGACATCATCGTCGGCTTCCCCGGCGAGACGCGGGAGCAGTTCCAACGCACTTATGATCTGCTGGAGGAGTTGCGGCTCGATAAGGCGCACATCGCCCGGTATTCCCCTCGCCCGCAGACGCTGGCTGCTCGTCATTTCCCCGACGACGTGGCGCCGGAGGAGAAGGAGCGCCGTCGTAAAGCGCTCGACGAGTTGCAAGCGGAAATCGTGGGGGAGCTCAACGCGGCGCTGCTGGGCCGGACGGTCGAGGTGCTGGTCGAGGGCCAGAAGAAGGGGCGCTGGTGGGGACGCACCCGCACCGACAAGCTGGTCTATTTCGACGATGAGGGCGGGCGGGATTGGCGCGGTCAACTGGCCCGCGTGTACATCACCTGGACCGGCCCGTGGTCCCTCATTGGTGAGATTGCAAGTTGCAAGTAGCAAGTATGCAAGTTAGCAAGTATGCAAGTTAGCAAGTTGCAGGTTTGCCATTCAACATTCATCATTCATCATTCATCATTCGCCATTCCGCAGCGGGTTATGGTATAATGGGTGTTAGGACAGTTAGCAAGGAGGTCGTATGCAGTTCCTCGTCACCGGCGGCGCTGGGTTTTTAGGCGCTACGCTAGCAAATCGGCTGGTTCGGGACGGGCACCAGGTGCGCGTTATAGACGATCTGAGCGCGGGCGATCCCAAGCGGCTGGATAGTGATGTGCTCTTCACGCGCGGCGATGTGGCCGACCGGCCCAAGCTCTGGACGCTCCTGCAAGACGTGGACTGCGTCTACCATCTGGCAGCGCGGGTGCAGGTCTCCGAATCGATCCTCTATCCCCGCGAGTACAACGAGGTCAACGTCGGCGGCACCGTCAGCGTGATGGAGGCGATGCGCGACGCCGGTGTGCAGCGCGTGGTCTTCACATCCTCCGGCGCGGTCTACGGGGAGCAGGCCCATCAGCCGGTGCGCGAGGATCAATTCCCCAATCCCCAATCCCCCTACGCGGTGAGCAAGCTGGCCGCCGAGTATTACGTGCGCACCATCGGCGCGCTTTGGGGCATCGAGACGGTGATCTTGCGGGTTTTCAATGCCTATGGGCCGGGGCAGAACTTGCCCCCTTCCCATCCGCCCGTCATCCCGCGCTTCCTCAAGCAGGCGCTGGGCGGCGGCTCGTTGGTGATCTTCGGCGGCGGGGGACAGACGCGCGATTTCGTCTATGTGGACGATGCGGTGGAAGCATTGACAGCGGCGGCGACCGCTTCTGACGTGGATCGGCGTATCATCAACGTGGGCAGCGGTCGGGAGACCAGCGTGAACGAGTTAGCCTCGTTGGTAGCGGAGGCGACGGGGCGCGAGGTGGAGGTGCTCCACAGCCCGGCCGAAAGCGGCGGCGTCTCCCGCCTGAGAGCAGACATCAACGCCGCGCGACATTTGCTGGACTACGAGCCGCAGGTGGAGCTAAGACGGGGACTGAGCTTGACGATGGAGCGGGATGCTAGATTCCA
>CAZDYW010000481.1:0-2529 GCA_964509655.1 uncultured Anaerolineales bacterium | reverse complement strand
GCGTTGGCCATCGCCATGGGCAGCAGATCGACGTGGTAGATGTGGCCCAGGCCGCCGGCCATACAGGGCCGTTCCCCGAACTCCATCACCCCATCGCGCCGGATGTACTTCGACCAGAGGAGCACCGGTAGCTCGTGCCAACTGTGCGCCTTCCAGACCGCCGGCGTGGAGTGGTCGCCGGTGATCAGCACCACATCCGGCTCCAGGGCCATAATATCCGGCAGCACATGATCCAAGTGCTCGATTACCTCCGCCTTGGCCTCGAAGTCGCCGTCCTCCCCGCGACTGTCGGTCTTCTTGACGTGGAAGAAGAAGAAATCATAGTCGGCCCAATGTTGTTTTAGGGTCTCGACTTCCTCCTCGATGGTATCTCCTGTCGGCAGCACGTCCATCCCGGCCAGCTTGGCCACGCCGCGATACATCGGGTAGGTGGCGATGGCGCCGCAGCGCAGCTTGTAGATGTCCGGAAGTTGGGGCAAGCCGGGGTCCTTGGCTATGCCGCGCAGATTGCAGCTGTTGGCCGGGTGATCATTCTCCTCCGCATCAGCCGCCAGAATCTCCCGCGCTTTCTCAAGCCATTGGTTGATCAGCTCGGCGGTCTGTTCCGCCTCCGGGCGCAAGGGCTTCACCGGCAGCGGCGGCACGCCCGTCTGCTGCGGGTCAGTCTCGGTGAGCCCATCATACAGCCCCTCTCCGCGCAGCACCAGCACGAAGCGATACTCCTTCACCGGCTTGACGAATATCTCGTCCACGCCTGGCAGGCTGATTGAGCGCAGCCTTTCACAGAGCTGAGCGCCCCGCTCGGTGGGGATGCGTCCGGCCCGCCGGTCGGTGATCGCGCCCGTCTCCGGATCGACGCTGCAGAAGTTACCGCGCGCCGCCACGTCCTGTGGTTGCAGATCGAAGCCGATGCCCAGCGCTTCCAGCACGCCGCGCCCGATCTCGAACTCCAGCGGATCGTAGCCGAAGAGGCTCAGGTGACCGGGGCCGCTTCCGGGCGTTACGCCGGGAACCACGGAAGTGCTCAGCCCGCAGATGGAGCGTGTCGCCAGTGCGTCAAGATTGGGAGTGCGCGCCGCTTCCAGCTCGGTGGGACCCTCCGGCGTGACCGGCAGGCCGCCCAATCCATCTAACACGAGCAAGATGATCTTGCTCGTGCCATCAATTGCCAATTCTTTCATCAACTCTAAATTAGCCATAGTTTGCTCCAGATGACTCAGAAACCAGGTTTTTTGCCATTCGAACCAGGTGAAATTCTCGCTTTTTGAGACATCCCGTGATATCGAAAGCTCTGCGTTGAGCAAAAACCTGGTTTCTTTCCGTGTAGATGAGAGCTTCACCTACTCATTTACTCGTGATCGCCATATCTTCGCTGCGAAGACGGCCGCTAGCGGATGGCCATCTCCGTCTGCTTGTCGAAAATGTGCATGCGGTCCATGTCGAAGGCCACGGGAATGGTGTTGCCCACCCTGGCGTTGGTGCGCGGGTCGAAGCGCCCCAGGAACTCGAAGCGCTCCGTCGTCAAGTGGACGATGACCTCGTTACCGAGCAACTCCACCACATCCACCTTAGCCTCTATCACTTCCTTCGTGATGCCTGGTGGGGAGAATTCCATGTCGTGGGTGTTATCGGGGCGAATGCCGAAGATAACGTCCTTGCCCACGTGCTGACGGAAAATATCGGCCTTCTCCTCTGGCATGTTCAGGATGAAGTCCTTGCAGTCCGCGGCTACTTTGCCGTCCCGTTCCACCAGCTTGGCCTCCATAAAGTTCATGGAGGGGCTGCCGATGAAGCCGGCCACGAAGAGGTTGTCGGGGTAATCGTAGAGGTTCTGGGGCGTATCGATCTGCTGCATAAGCCCGTCTTTCAGCACCAAAATGCGGGTGCCCATCGTCATCGCCTCGACCTGGTCGTGGGTGACGTAGACGAAGGTGGTCTCCAGCCGCTGATGGAGCTTGGTCAGCTCGGCGCGGGCCTGCACGCGCAGCTTGGCGTCGAGGTTGGAGAGCGGCTCGTCCATCAGGAAGACATTGGGCTCGCGCACGATGGCGCGGCCGATGGCCACGCGCTGGCGCTGACCGCCGGAGAGCTGTTTGGGCTTGCGCTCCAGCAGGCTCTCGATGCCCAAGATATTGGCCGCATCATTCACTCGTCGGTCAATCTCCGACTTGGACATCTTGCGCAATTTAAGGCCAAAGGCCATATTGTCATAGACGTTCATGTGGGGATAGAGCGCGTAGGACTGGAAGACCATCGCGATGTCCCTGTCCTTGGGCGGCACGTCGTTGACCACACGGTCCCCGATGTAGATCTCGCCCTCGCTGATCTCCTCCAGCCCGGCCAGCAGCCGCAATGTGGTGGACTTGCCACAGCCCGATGGCCCGACGAAAACTACAAATTCCTTATCTGCGACGTCGAAGGATAGGTCCTTGACGCCTACAACATCGCCCCAGCGCTTCGTGACATCTTTGTACGTAATGCTTGCCATTTGATCTTTCTCCTTTTAGGTTTGTAAGGTTGCAAGTTGCA
>CAZDYW010000480.1:0-2536 GCA_964509655.1 uncultured Anaerolineales bacterium | reverse complement strand
GCCATAATCTTCTAGGCACTCGACAGAACCTCAGCCAATGCAGCCGGCGTGTAGGGTTTGAGCAACACATCTCGCACGCCATAGCGCATCAGCTTCATCGTTCGCTCCACTCGCAAGCCGGAAGCGACAACAAACGCCTTATCGCTCACACCGGCCTCCTGAAAATGCTTCAAAACCCCCGAAGCATCCGCCTTCTCCAGCACATCGTCCACCATAATCCAGTCGAAAATCGCCAGGTCGGCAAATCCGTCCTCACGCCGAATGACGGTATTCCCTGCTTCTCTCAACGTGTGCTCGACAAAGCGGCTCCAAGGGTCGGCATCATCGACGAGCAAGAAGGACTGATCGGCCGGCAACTCCGCCTCTGTGAACGGGAGGTCAAAGACGGGGATCAGCAGCTCAACCACCGCGCCGCCGTCAGGGCGATTGGAAGCCGACACCTGTCCATCCATCTGCCGCATGATCTGTAACGTGGCCGATAGACCCAACCCAGCGTGCTTAGACCCCTTGGTGGTATAGAAAGCGGCCCATATTTTATCCAGACTCTCCTCTGGAAAGCCAGGGCCTGTGTCGGCGATACGCACAGCTACGAATTCGCCCTCCGCAGGAGCGACCTCGACGCTGATGAACTGTTCTTCCGCGCCCTCTATGGCCTCCAGCGCGTTCTTCAAGACATAGCTGAAGGCACGCCTCAACTGTGTGGTATCCGCCAGGACCAAAGGCAGATCTGGAGCTACGTCATAACTAATCGCCGCCGGGATACCCAGCTCCACTGCTGCATCCTTGATCACGTCATCCACCATCGCCGGGCGCGGCATCTCCTCCCGAGCCGGGCCGATCAGGTGCTCTTGCACGGAGACGATCAGCTCAGCGCTATCGGCGATCAGGGTCAGGTCCTCATGCACCGATTCCATCAACTCAGGCTCATCGGGCAAGCGAGATAGATCATCTTGCAGCCGCTCGATGCTGCCGGAGATGGGCAAAGCCTTGTTACCGATCCAATGAATGGCCTCGGTGGTGGCGGTAGCGATGGCCTCAAAGGTCTTAGTGCGCACCAGTTCCTCGTGAGCCGCCTCCAACTCATCGAGCAGTCGGGCGTTATCGATGGCGACCGCCAACTGGTCGGCCATAGCCTGCAAACTGGTGATGTCATTCTCGCTAAAAGCGGCCTCTTTCGTGCTCTGGACTGTCAAGGCGCCGATGACATCATCGCCGACTATCAAAGGCAGGGCCATCTCGGAGCGTGTGTCGGGCAGGTGCGGGTTCTTGAAATGGACCGGTTCCACGCCCACGTCCAAAGCGATGCGGGCCTTATGCTGCGCGGCTGAAGCCCCGATCATCGAGTGACCGCCGATCTTGAGGCGGTGTCCCTCGGCGATCATTTCAGCGCCAGCCTCGCCCCGCCCTGCGCGTAACACGGCCCACTCGTCCTCTTCATCCACCAGGAAGACGCCGGCGTAGTAAAAACCGTAGGCGTCACAGATAATGTCCACCGCCTTGCTCAACAACTCATCCAGATCCAATATCGATGTAATATCACGTCCAACTTCCGCCGCTGCTTCCAGCAACTGGGCTTGCCGCCGGGCTTGCGCCAGAAGGTTCTGATTTTGGGCATAAAGGCGGGCATTGTGGATCGCGACTGCCAATTGATCGGCCATAGACTGCAAAGTGACGGTATCGTCCTCGCTGAAAGCGGCGCCCTCTGTGCTCTGCACTGTCAGGGCACCGATGACCTCGTCGCCGACGATCAAGGGCAGGGCCATCTCAGAACGGGTATGTGGCAGGTGGGGGTTCTTGAAGTGGACCGGCTCCTCTCCCACATCCAGGGCGATGAGGGGCTCGCGCCGACCGGTGGCGGCGCCGATCATGGATAATCCATCCACCTTGAGTTTATGGCCCTCGGCGATCATTTCAGCGCCGGCCTCGCCCCGCCCAGCGCGCAGCACGGCCCATTCGCCCGTCTCATCGATCAGAAAAACTCCGGCATAATAGAAGCCGAACTCGTCGCAGATTCTATCGACGGATTGATTCAAGAGCTGCTCCGGGTCCAGTATCGAAGTGATGTCGTGGCTCACATTAGCTGCCGCGTTGAGCAAGGCAGCGCGATGTTCAGCTAGCGTCTTATTCTCCATGCTATCTCCTCGGTTCATTGACTAATGACTTCGTTAACAATGTCGATCAACTCGGCCTCGCGTCCTTTGACGAAGTAAGCTTTGGCGCCCCGCGCGACGGCTTCCTTGGCCCGACCAACCTCGTCGAAAGCGGTCAGGACGATGACGGGTAAATCTGGATCCACCGCGAGCAATTCGCTCAACAGTTCCAAGCCAGCATCCGCCCTGTCCTGTCCCTCCAAATCAGGCATGTGCAAATCCAGAATAGCGACATCAAACGGCTCGTCGCCAGCCTGAATCGTGTTGAACAAAGCAAAACCGGCGCCAGCATCCTGCGCCGTCTCCACATCAAAGCCCGCTCGCAACAGAGTTTTCTCCAAGCTGCGCAAAACCAGCCGTTCATCATCCACCAGCAAAACTTTAAC
>CAZDYW010000479.1:0-2538 GCA_964509655.1 uncultured Anaerolineales bacterium | reverse complement strand
TGCAACCTACCCCTTGAAATTGGAGTGCTTTTGTGTTATCATAATGTCCGTCCGGATAGACCAAAAGAAAATTGAACAGGATTTAAACATGTACCCTGATAGCGAAATACTTTTTCCTCCCCATTGCATTCCTTTGCTGCGCGACCTGCGCGGCCCGAAATGGGCCGAGCTGGTCGAGCGCGTCGCGGCACTTCCCGATAATCACGAGGATGTGCTGGGTTTCTCATTGATGATCATCGATCAAGCCAGTTGCCTGACGTGTGACCTGGATAGCTACCGCGCCACATTGGGCTGCTGCACGTGCGCCCAACGCTCCATCTCTGGATTCAAGGGCACCGACGAGGAACTCATACAGTTATTTGAGGAAAAACGGGAGGAGGTACGGGAGTACCTCGCCTCTGATGAAGCCTCTGATGCAGTGGTAGCTTTGGCTCGGAGATCGATTGAGCCGCAATAAATGCTTTGTGTGGAAAGCAAGGTGTAATCGTGGCGTGATGCGCAAACTGATCCTATCCTCCGCCATCTTGACACTGCTGATCCTCACCGCTTGTCAATTTTCCCCTTCCGCTTGGATGTTCACCCGCACGGGCGAGGAGGCCCCCTTGTCACAAGCGCGCGGCTTGATCCAGTGGGGAGCGAACATCCTCCATCCCCAGCCGCGCACGGCACCCTACGCACCGCTGGCCCACGCGGATGTCAACCCCTTTGGAATCAACGTTTTCCTCAATCAAGAGGTCGAGCCCTGGAAGCGCGAGAAATCCTTACAGATGATCGCCGATGCCGGCTTCCACTGGATACGACAAGAATTCCCCTGGGAGGACATCGAAATCCACGGCAAGGGCGACTTCGAGGATCGGCGGCATGAACCCTACCGCTCCGCCTGGGAGAAGTACGATAACATCGTGGAGCTGGCTGGGCAATATGACCTGGAGGTCATCGCCCGTCTGAGCAATCCTCCCGCCTGGAGCCGGGCGTTGACCGATACCGTCGGCACCTACGCGCCGCCCGACGACCTGAGCGACTGGGGCGATTATGTCGCCGCCACTGTCTCGCGCTATCGAGGGCGGGTGTACTATTATCAGCTCTGGAACGAGCCCAACGTCTATCCGGAATGGGGGGAGCAGCCGGTTGACCCGGAGGCTTACACGCGCCTGCTCTGCGAGGGCTACCGCCGCGCCAAGGAGGCTGATCCGGACGCTGTGATCCTCAGCGGCGCATTGGCGCCCACGGTCTCCCTCCACCCTGGGCCTGGGCCGGCGCTGGGGATGAGCGAGTTCGTCTTCCTCCAGCGGATGTATGACGCCGGCGCCTCCGAGTGCTTCGACATTATGGCGGTCAACGATTATATGCTCTGGTCCGGCCCCACCGATCGCCGCATGAAGCCGCTCAACATCAACTTCGCCCGCCCGGTTTACGTCCGCGATATAATGGTCGCCAACGGCGACGCGCACAAGCCCATCTGGATCAGCGAGATGAACTCGAACGCAGTTCCGAACGACCCCAATATCCAGGGCGTCGGCGCTTACGGTCAAGTGACGCTGGAGCAGCAGGCCCGTTACGCGCCCTTGGCCTACCAGCGGGCGCTGGAGGAATGGCCCTGGATGGGTGTGGTCAACTTCTGGTTCTTCAAGCGCCCCTCCGATGCCGAGCGCAATCAATCTTGGTACTACTTCCGCATGGTCGAGCCCGACTTCACGCCGCTACCGGTCTACGAATCGATGAAGGAATACACGAACAACCTCACGCCGACGCTCTACCCCGGACATCACCAGGAGAATCACTGGGCGCTGGAATATGATGGGGCCTGGGAGGATACGGGCGATTTTCGGCGGGCGACTGAATCCGGCGCGGTGCTCCAATTCACATATGAGGGAGGCACGCTGAGATTACTTCCCGGCCCCGGCGAGGGCGAGATAGAGGTGCGGATCGATGGCGGCGAAGCTCACACTTTCCCGCTCAATGGCTCGCCGGTGCGATTGCTGCAATCCCGGCGCCGGGAGCGCCACGAGATCACCTTGACCGCTGTCTCTGGCGGCGTCACCATCGACGCGCTCATCGTCGACCAACCCCCGTCCCCCTGGCTAGGCTTCTGACTTGCCGACGATGAATCGCCAACCCCTTACGTTTTACGTTTCACGCTTTACGCTTTACGTTACGCTCCTCGCCATTCTGCTCCTCGCCGCTTTCCTGCGCTTCTACCGCCTGGACGCCCAATCCTTCTGGAATGATGAGGGCAACTCGGCGCGGCTCGCGGAGCGCTCGCTTGACCTGATCATCGAGGGGGCGGCGGGCGATATTCACCCACCCGGATACTACATTATCTTGCACTGTTGGCGTGCCCTCTTTGGCCAAAGCGAGTTCGCGCTGCGTTCACTTTCCGTGGTGGCGGGGCTGACGCTGATCGTCCTCACCTACCTCTGGAGCCGCGCGCTATTCGGCGAATCCACCGGTTTGATCGCAGCCTTTTTGAGCGCGATTTCTCCCTTTGCCATTTATTACTCCCAGGAAGCGCGGATGTACGCGCTGCTGGCGGCGCTC
>CAZDYW010000478.1:0-2554 GCA_964509655.1 uncultured Anaerolineales bacterium | reverse complement strand
CAGGGCAGGCCCTTCTCCGAGTGGCTCACGATAGGTGAGCAGATTTAGCCCTACGTCCTCCTGGCTGACGGTGTAGACCAGCTCAAAGTCCTGATTCGGCAGCAGGTCCATCTCCTCGTAGCCAACGACGGCGCGGTGGTCACCGTCTCGCTCGACGTAGACGCGATCCTGATGTGTGGGCGAGTAGATGGCGTGCATCGCGTCGCGGGAGCGGATCTCCACTCGCACCCCGACCTCCTCCAGCGGGCGGGCGGAGAACTTCTCGGTGTCCAGCGGATAGACATAGCGCACCAGACCGTTTTCGACCGGCAGCACCTGCACATACTCCAGTTCGACCTTGCGCGAGCCGCCGGGTGGGATGGGGAAGATACGGGCCTGCACAGCGCTGCGCCCCACGTACTCCAACAGCGCCGGGTCGCGCCGCTGGCGCACGATCTCCTCGTAGATATGACGCGCCTCGTCAGCCTCCAGGATTTTCCCCTCGACCGGCTGCCCATCGACCCACATGGTGAAATCGGAGACCGCAGCGCCCTCCGGCAGAGGGAAGATGTAGGTGCCCTCGGCCTCCCAGTCGTGCTCGTTGACGAACTCTTGCTCCACGCGGGTGAACGCCACTTGATCCTCGATCTCGACGCTGACTCGATGGTAACGTATAGTGAGCCAAGTCTCGCTCAGCGGGAGCGGCTCCTGATCGGGCGGGGGTTCAGGGATGATGACGCCGTCGGCCAGGGCGGGGTGAGCGATGGCGAGCAGCAGGCCAACGGTAACGGTGATAGCGGCGAGAAGTTGATAGATTGGCAAATTGGTACGTTGGTAGCTTGTGAACATTTTTCTCCTCCTCCTGTGTTAATCAGCGGACCTACTTCTTAGACGTCAAAGCAAGCCACAAAGTTCCGACATTCTTGCGCTAAAACAAATGTTCTAGTAGAATCGGGGCAAACTTGAGGATTGAGTGGGAGGCTAAATGGCGAAGACGCGCACACGATGGATCTGCCAGAACTGCGGGCGCACCACACCGCGCTATATGGGCCGCTGTCCCGGCTGCGGCGAATGGAACACTATGGTCGAGACGGTCGAGCAACCAGAGCCACCAGCCGGCGAGGTATCCGGTATGCTGCAAAGTAAGCCTCAGCGCCTGCCCGAGATTGAGGCCGGGGGACTGGAGCGTCTGCCGATGCCGATGGGGGAGTTCGCCCGCGTGCTCGGCGGCGGTGTGGTGCCCGGCTCCCTGATCCTGGTCGGCGGGGACCCTGGGATTGGGAAGAGCACGCTGCTGCTGCAAACCGCCGGGGTGATGGCGGATACTACGGGCCAGCCCGTGCTCTACGTCTCCGGTGAGGAATCAGCGCGGCAGATCAAGATGCGGGCCGACCGCCTCGATGTGCACCACGATGACCTATTCGTGGTCACCGAGACCAACCTGGAGGCGATCTTGCACCATGCCCAGGAGATCAAGCCGTGGCTGATGGTGGTAGATTCGATCCAGACCGTCACCTCTGAGGATTTGACTTCCGCGGCAGGGTCGATCAGCCAAGTGCGCCGCGCGGCCTCTCGCTTCCAGGGCTGGGCCAAGGCCAGTGGAGTGGCCGTCTTTCTGGTGGGCCACGTGACCAAATCGGGCTCCATCGCCGGGCCTAAGACACTGGAGCACATCGTTGACACCGTGCTCTATCTGGAAGGGGATCGCTTTCACACCTATCGCTTGCTGCGCTCGGTCAAGAACCGCTTCGGCGCCACCTCCGAGGTCGGCGTTTTCGAGATGCAGGAGCGAGGGATGATTGAGGTGGCCAATCCCTCGGAGATGTTCCTGGCCGAGCGGATGGTGAACGCGCCCGGATCGGCCATCGCGGTGACGATGGAGGGCACGCGCCCGTTGTTGGTCGAGATTCAGGCTCTGGCGAGTCACACCAGCTTTGGGCATCCGCGCCGCACGGCCAACGGCGTGGACTACAACCGCCTGTTGCTCATCGCCGCTGTGCTGACCCGAAGAGTGGGACTGAAACTCTTCGATCAAGATGTCTTCGCCAACGTGATCGGGGGCTTGCAGGTGGAGGAGCCGGCGGCAGATCTGTCGGTAGCGGTGGCAATTGCGTCCAGCGTGCGCGACCGGCCTGTGGCAGCCGATCTGGCCGTCATCGGAGAGGTGGGACTTTCCGGCGAGGTGCGCTCGGTAGGGCACACGGCGGCGCGGCTGAAGGAGGCGGCACAGTTAGGCTTCCGGCGCTGTATCATACCCCGCTCGTTGCGGCGCGGCAGCGAATCGCTCCCCGATGGCATCGAGACCATCCCCGTGCGCTCAGTGGTGGAGGCAGTGGAGAAGGGATTGATGTAACAGTGCGCGCGAGGTATGTTATAATTTGGTGCAGTCAGGAAGTCCGTCGACAAATCTAGAAATCGCGTTATCTGACTTTGCACACCCACATCTGGGTTTTATTTGTCAAAATGACCCATATGTGTGGGTTGAACAAATCCAGATTCCGATTTTTGTGATCCAGGGCGGACTCCCTGTGCAGTCAGCTCATAGCAGATGTTGTCAACAATGTTTTTCTGTAGT
>CAZDYW010000477.1:0-2555 GCA_964509655.1 uncultured Anaerolineales bacterium | reverse complement strand
TGTCGGGGGGGCGAAGCGTACCGTCCGGGCGGATGATTATGATGGGCCGAAGTATCCCACTGCACGCTCCTTGCTCAAGGATTTCCTGGGCGCGATGGTGGACACGGCGGTGCGGGCCTGGGCGCCGCCCCTTCTCAACGTTGTCACTCGCCGCGATACGCCGACATTGCAAAGCTGGTTGAGCGCCCTTTTTGAAAGGGAGATGATGCCGGCCGTGGACGCTCCGCCCCGCGACCTCGTGGACCTCCACGCCGAGGTGGCCCTTTGGCAGGAGCAGTTGATGGTCGGCGCCGAGGCTCCCTTCCGCATCTGCTTCCGACTGGAGCCGCCGGAGTTGCCCGAAGCGGAGGAGAGCACGCTCCAGGTGCCCGCCGATGGCTGGACGCTGCGCTTTCTCCTCCAGGCCCGCGACGATCCCAGCTTGCTGGTGCCCGCGCGATTGGTCTGGCAGGAGACCGGCTCGACGCTGCGCTACCTGGACCGTCGCTTCGACAACCCGCAGGAGGAACTGCTGACCGGGCTGGGATCGGCGGCCCGCTTCTTCCCGCCGCTGGAATCCAGCCTGCGCACATCCCGCCCCGAGGTCTGCGACCTGACCACGGAGCAGGCCTACACCTTCTTGCGCGAGGCCGCGCCCCTGTTGGAGCATAGCGGCTTCGGCGTGCTGGTGCCGCCCTGGTGGAAGAAGAGCCGCCAAAAACTGGGCGTGCGGGCCACTGTCTCTCCCACCGACACCACGGGCAGCGGCATCTTGAATTTGGACGCGCTGGTGCGTTTCCGCTGGCAACTGGCGCTCGGCGATCACACCATCGAACACGATGAATTCTCACACCTGGCCGAGCTCAAGCTGCCCCTGGTGCAGGTGCGCGGCGAATGGGTCGCGCTCCAGCCGGAGCAGGTCGAGGCGGCCATCCACTTCTGGGAAAAGCAAGCGGCCCAGGAGGAAGAGGTGCGGCTGCGCGAGGCGCTCCAGATGGGGCTGACGGAGGAGGGCGAAGTCGAAGAACTGCCCATCGTCAGCGTCGAGACAGAGGGGTGGGTGGACGAGCTGCTACAACAATTGAGCGGTGGCGTGCCCTTGACCGAGCTGCCGCAGCCGGAGGGGCTCCAGGGCCAACTGCGCCCCTACCAGAAGCGCGGCTACTCCTGGTTGGCCTTCCTGCGCCGCTGGGGGCTGGGCGCATGTCTGGCCGACGATATGGGGCTCGGCAAGACGATCCAGGCCATCGCCCTCATGCTGCGCGACGAGGAAAAGGAGGATGGCGCCGATGGCCCCACGCTGGTCGTCTGCCCCACATCGGTGCTCGGCAACTGGGGACGGGAGATCAATCGCTTCGCCCCCGCGCTGGAGGTGCTGACCCACCACGGCAGCGACCGCGCCTCTGGCGAGGCTTTCGTCGAGCAGGCCCGGCGCCACGATGTCATCCTCACCACCTACGCGCTGGCGCGGCGGGACGAGGAGACCTTGCGGGAGCTGAATTGGCGCGGCATCATCCTGGACGAGGCGCAGAACATCAAGAATCCGGGCGCCAAGCAGACCCAGGCCATCCGCCGCTTGCGCTCGGATTATCGGATCGGGCTCACCGGCACGCCGGTCGAGAACCGCCTCTCTGAGCTCTGGTCGATTATGCAATTCCTCAATCCCGGCTACCTCGGCTCCCAGAAGTCATTCCGCGAGCAGTTCGCCCGGCCCATCGAGCAGTACCAGGATCAGAGGGCCGCCGCGCGGTTGCGCAAGCTGGCCCAGCCCTTCATCCTGCGGCGCGTCAAGACCGACCCCACCATCATCCAGGATCTGCCGGAGAAGCTGGAGAACAAGGTCTATTGCACGCTCACCTCGGAGCAAGCGACGCTCTATCAAGCCGTGGTCGAGGACGTGATGTTGCAGGTTGAGGAGTCGGAGGGCATTCAGCGCAAGGGGCTGGTGCTCTCGATGCTCACTCAGCTCAAGCAGATCTGCAATCATCCGGCCCACTACCTGAAGGATGGCTCCGCCCTGCTACATCGTTCTGGCAAGCTGTCTCGCCTGGGGGAGATGTTGGAGGAGGTGCTTTCGGTGGACGAGCGGGCGCTGATTTTCACCCAGTATGCCGAGATGGGCACACTTTTACAACAGTACCTGCAAGAGCGTTTCGGCGTCGAGGTGCTGTTCCTCTACGGCGGCACGCCGGCCCGGCGGCGCGACCGTATGATCGCCCGTTTCCAGGAGGAGGAGGGGCTGCCCGGCCCGCCGATCTTCATCCTGTCGCTCAAGGCCGGCGGGTTGGGGCTGAACTTGACCCGCGCCAATCACGTCTTCCACTTCGACCGCTGGTGGAATCCGGCGGTGGAGGATCAAGCCACCGACCGCGCCTTCCGCATCGGGCAGACGCGGGACGTGTGGGCGCATAAGTTCATCTGCGTGGGCACGCTGGAGGAGCGCATCGACGATCTCATCGAGAGCAAGAAGGCGCTGGCGGAAAGCGTCATCGGCTCCGGCGAAGCCTGGCTGACTGAACTGAACACCGATCAATTGCGGGATCTGGTCTCGCTGAGCGCGGAGGCGGTGGATGATT
>CAZDYW010000476.1:0-2560 GCA_964509655.1 uncultured Anaerolineales bacterium | reverse complement strand
GTGGTGACATTGACTCACGATAACTGGGACAGCGGCCTGGGCGTGAGCGTGGTGGCTGTGGACGATGCATTGCACGATGGCGACCAGACCTGTATCATCCAGACGGCGGCGAGCCGCAGCGATGACCCCGACTACGACGGGCTGGATCCGCTCGATGTGACGGTCACGGTCCGCGACGACGATCTCCCGCCCCTCGCGGCGTTCACGCTCAGCGCTCAGCCGACGAGCCTGCTCGCCGATGGAGTATCCACATCCACGCTGACCATGTCCGCTGCAGATGCGACCGGCGATGGCGCGCCTTTCGCCGGGCGGGTGGTCACGCTCGCGCTGAAGATGCAGCCGGGGACGATCCCAGGAGGGGGCGCTTCGAGTGCGACGACAGTCACGCTGGACGCGGCGGGTGTGGCGACGCACACATACACGGCTTACACGATCACGGGCACGGTTGTTTTCACGGCCACGCTTATGGACTATGGCGCTCCTCATGTGGCGACGACCACGATTCAGCTAAAGGACAACCCGCTGCGCGGTGAGCTGACCTGGGCGCAGATTTCGGCTGGGATGAACTCGCTGATCACTTACACCTTTGTGGTCAGCAACGCGCACCCGCTCGATTCCCATTTCAACCTGGTGATGACGGGCAGCGTGCCTGCGAATTGCAGATTGGTTCAATCTCATCAATCTCAAAGATTGAACCAATCTAGCAATGCTCAGGACTATGTCGAGGCAAGGCTTCCTGAGCTTATGGCCGGCGAGAGCTACACGCTGAGCTGGACGGTCGAGCCGGTGATGATGGTGGGTGAAATTGAAGCACAAGCGCACGCGGTCAGCGACTCGGCGGCGCAAAGGCTGACCTTGTGGTCGCGCATTTACCGGCTGTTGCTGGTGCCGGTCTTCAAGAATGTTGATTTTTAACGGATGGCACGTTACAGATTGGTTCAATCTTTGAGATTGAACCAATCTCTCAAGAAATGGAGGTAAATTATGACGAATGACGAACGACAGACGCAGATCGATGAGTTGCGCCAGATGCGCGAGGAGGCCCGTCTGGGCGGTGGGCAGGAGCGCATCGACCGCCAGCATGCCAAGGACAAGATGACGGCGCGTGAGCGGGTGGAGAAGCTGCTCGACCCCGGCTCTTTCCGTGAGATGGACATGTTCGTCACGCATCGCGCCGTCGGCTTCGATGTGGAGAAGCGCAGGTATCTGGGCGATAGCGTCGTCACCGGCTGGGGCACCATCGAGGGGCGGCAGGTTTACGTCTTCTCGCAGGATTTCACCGTCTTCGGCGGCAGCCTCTCCGAGGCCCACGCGGAGAAGGTCTGCAAGGTTATGGATCTGGCGATGAAGAACGGTGTACCCGTCATCGGGCTCAACGATTCAGGCGGCGCACGCATCCAGGAGGGTGTGGTCTCCCTGGCCGGATATGCCCACATCTTCCTGCGCAACGTGCTGGCCTCCGGCGTGGTGCCGCAGATTTCGGCCATTATGGGGCCTTGCGCGGGCGGCGCGGTCTACTCCCCGGCGATGACCGACTTTATCTTGATGACCAAGGAGACCAGCCATATGTTCATCACCGGCCCGCAGGTGATCAAGGAGGTCACCCGCGAGGAGGTGTCGTTCGAGGAACTGGGCGGGGCGATGACGCACGCTTCCAAGAGCGGGGTGGCACACTTCGCCGCCGAGGACGAGGAGCATTGCTTGGGCCTGATTCGCCAGTTGCTGAGCTATGTGCCGCAGAACAATTTGGAGGATCCGCCCTTCGTCCCCACCGATGACCCCGATGACCGCATGGACGAGGAGCTGAAGACTATCGTACCGGACAGTCCCAACAAGCCCTACGATGTCAAGGACGTTATCGGCCACGTGGTTGATGGTGGGCAGTTCCTGGAGGTGCATGATCACTGGGCGCAGAATATCGTCGTGGGCTTCGCACGGCTGGGAGGGCGCTCGGTGGGCATAGTTGCCAATCAGCCCGCCATGCTGGCCGGGGTGTTGGATATCGACGCCTCGCGTAAGGGCGCGCGTTTCGTGCGTTTCTGTGACGCTTTCAATATCCCGCTGGTCACCTTCGTGGATGTGCCGGGTTTCCTGCCAGGGGTGGATCAGGAGCACAACGGGATCATTCTCAATGGCGCCAAGTTGCTCTGGGCTTACTGCGAGGCTACGGTGCCCAAGATCACCATCATCACCCGCAAGGCCTACGGCGGGGCCTACGACGTGATGAGCTCCAAGCATATCCGGGGCGACATCTCCTACGCCTGGCCCTCGGCCGAGATCGCGGTGATGGGGCCAAAGGGCGCGGTGAATATCATCTTCCGCAAGCAGATCGCCGCCGCCGAGGATCCGCAGGCCGAGCGGGAGCGTTTGGTGGAGGAGTATCGTGAGCAATTCGCCAACCCCTATGTCGCGGCCGGGCGGGGTTACGTGGACGACGTGATCGAGCCTCAGCAGACTCGCCCGCGCCTCATCGAAGCGCTGGAGATGTTGCAGAACAAGCGGGATACGAATCCGCCGAAGAAGCATGGGAATATGCCGGTGTAGGGGTGTGGGTTGCAGG
>CAZDYW010000475.1:0-2562 GCA_964509655.1 uncultured Anaerolineales bacterium | reverse complement strand
CGGAGCCCCGCCCCTACAATAGCAACGTTGAGCGGGGCTCCGTACACGCCCTTATCCCGGCCAAATCTGTTAGAGCGCCGAAACTCATGGTATAATTTCCTCACATATGGCAAAAACCCCATCTCACATTCCCACAGGTGGACTAATCCGGCTGCAAGCCCGCGTGACCGATCCCGGCCTTATCGCGTGGCTGGGTCCGGGCTGGGCCGCGCTATGCGGTGTCATCGCCTCGGACGGGCTCGGAGGGCGCTGGCTGCGCCTGGCCCTGCTGATCTTGCTCGTCGATGGCGGCTGGGGCACGCTTTGGGGCGCGTTGACGAACACCGATTGGCTCACGCCGCTGCGGCGCTGGCGGAATTCCGGCCCATGGCAAGCGAGCGAACCGGTCGGCGCGTTGCCCTACACGCTCCCCCATTCACCGGCAGGACGCGCGACCCACTGGCTGGGGCAACTGCGCTCCTGGTGGCGCGAGGAACTGCGGCCCACCCACAGCGCGGCGGTCTCCGCCATCATCATCGCCCTGCCGGTGACGCTGGTGCTGGCGATGGTGCTGGGGCCAAGGCTGCTGCTGCTGAGCCTGGCCGCGCTGGCCGTCATGCAAATGGGGCTGGTCTGGAAGGGCGACCGCGCCGCTTTCGCGCCCGGATGGGACACCTTCGTCTCCGTGATGCTGCCCTGGCTGGCCGGACACGTCGCCTTCGGCATGCTCACGCCGCGCTCGATGGCTCTGGCGGCAGCGTTCGCGCTGGCCTGGGGCGGCAGTTGGCGGGCTGAATCGCTCGGCGGACGCCTGCTGACGGTGGGGGGCCAGATTCTGGCAGCCGCGCTCCTCATCGCCGCGCAGCATCCCTTGGCGGCGGGCGCCTCGCTGCTGCTGCTTTTCCCCCAGATAATTCTACTGCCCTGGCTCCGACGCGGGCAATCCATCTCCTGGTACGTGCGCCACGCCCGCCCCTGGCTGATGGCGGCCATGCTGATCGCCGCCTGGGCGCTTTAGAGGGCACAGCGATGTCCTGGCTCGCCATCCTCCTTGGCCTGATCGGGCTCGCTCTCTTGGGCCTCTTGCTCTATTGGCAACTGATTATCGCCGAGGGTGCTTACCTGGGGCCGCGCGTGGTGGCGCTGCTCTACGATTGGTCGGCGCACATCTACGAGCGCATCAAGCAGTATGACGCCGGCGACGAGCAGTGGTTCCTGGGCCTGCCATTGGTTCGCTCCCTGGCACCGGTGCCCGCGCCGCTGGTGCTCGATGTGGCGACCGGCACCGGACGCCTGCCCCGCGCTGTCTTTCGCCAGCCGGCCTTCACCGGGCGGGTCATCGGACTGGACCTCTCGCGCGGTATGTTGCGCGAGGCGGTGCGGAGGACGGCCTCCTTCGCCGACCGCTTGACCTTCATCTGGCAGGACGCCCGCATGCTCCCCTTCGACGACGACACCTTCGACGCTGTGACCTGCCTGGAGGCGGTGGAGTTCATGCCCAATCCGGAGGAAGTGGTGGCGGAACTGGTGCGCGTGCTGCGGCCCGGCGGCGTGCTCCTGGTGACCAACCGCGTCGGGTCGGACGCCAAGTTTATGCCCGGACACGCTTTGTCGCGCGGCAAGTTCGAGCGGCTGCTGAACGAACTTCCGCTTGAGGACGTGCAGGTGAAACGCTGGCAGGTGGATTACGACCTGGCCTGGGCGATCAAAATCGGCCAGCCGCGCGGAGGCGGCATCCGGCCCCTGCCGGAGATTATGCGCTGCCCGGCCTGCGAGGGGCGCCTGGAGCGCGAGGCGGGCGCTTTCCGCTGCGCCGACTGCGAGCGCGTCTACCCGGTCGCCGAGGACGGCGTGCTTGAGATGGCGCGGGCTTGACGTTTGACTAGCCTGGTGAGGAGGCCCCTCGGCTGCACGCCGGGTTGAGATCTAGCTGAGGAGGTCTTCGATCTCGTCGAGGATTGCTGAGAGAGAGGGTTGGGGGGAAGAGATCACGGCTTCAGTAACGCCGATGTGCTTGTGATGTGGATGTGTTTCAACCTCGGGATGATGAGGAGCGTTATCGTAGCGAAAGATGTGTCTACCTTCGCGGAGGTAAGTGTAAGCGTAGTGAACGCGGAGAGGATGACCGGTCTCGGTGCTCACGGCTTCGTAGATGTCGAGAAACGAGCCGTCCCAAAAATGAACCCGGCATTGGATGAGGCCATTATGTTCATCCGACGCCAGACAAGTGATAGGCTCTTCAACAGCACCGATCTTGACATTGGAACGCAGGCTGCGCTCCATTGAAGAGAAATAGTCGTAGATGTTCATACGGCGACGAATTCTTGACGGGCAAACCGGCGAACCGATTCACTGGTCAAGTACAGATGATACAGTCCGGCCCACATCATCAAATCAATATCATCGCCCAATTCACCAGCCATGTAACGGCGGTAGAACTCAATAGTGGAATAGCCATATTTCTGCTCATATTCCTCAAGCATCAAAGTCAATTCAACAAAGCCGATTTTTCTGGGTTCGAACATTGTATCACCTCAGGTAGAATTATACAGTAAAGGTGAAGAGTGACAAGCAGCAAGTTGG
>CAZDYW010000474.1:0-2564 GCA_964509655.1 uncultured Anaerolineales bacterium | reverse complement strand
TTTCGCCCGCCCAGGAAGTAGACCAGCCCCGTGGCCTCCGAGTACTCGGCATCCCCCCGCGAGTAGGCGAAGGGAGCTTCCGGCTCCACGCGCCACGCGCCGCCCGTGGTGACCTCGCCGGTGCCGGGCGGGGTAATGGTGTAGGTCATCAGCTCCAGATGGTCGGGGTCCCAGCGCTCGTTGAGGTTGAACGCCTCACCCGCTTCGATCACGTCGGACACCTCCAGCAACTCGCGATCATAGACGGTGCGCGTGAAGTCGGGCTCCCAGGCATCCCCCGCTATCTCCTTGCTCCAAGCGGCATCGGGCGGCGCGGCGCAGCGCGTGAGCTGCTCGACCTCGGTCGCCATATGCCAGCCGCTCTCGTTGGTGCGCCCGCTGACCAGGTAAAGCTCCGCCCCATGCCCGACCACGGCTGTGCCGTACAAGCAGCGGTTCAGCGCGGGCAGAGGGAACCATTCTCCCGTCACCGTGTCGAAAGCCCAGGCGTCGAGAGAACAATTGTAGGCTCCAATTGACATTCCACCCCCGCCGACCAGTATCAGATAGCGATCGTCCACGACGCTGACAGCGGGTGGAGCGATTTCGTCCGGCAGGTCCGGCCCCGAGCGCCAGGCGTCGGTATCCGGGTCGTAGATCTCCAGGCTATCGCGGGTCACGTCCCCGCCGGCATAGCCGCCCGCCACGTAGATCTGGCCGTCGATGACGCCCGCCCCGGCGTAAGCGCGTGTCTCGCTCATCGAGGCGCCCTGGGACCAACTGTTGCCAACAGGGTCATAGATGTAGAGCGCATCGCTGTAGCTGCCGTTATCCAGTTCGCCGCCCATCACGTACAGCTCACCGTCGAGCGCCACCGCCGAGGCGAAGGCCAGCGGGAGCGGCATCGCGGCGCCCGTCGACCAAGAGTTGGCGGCGGGGTCGTAGATGTGAAGGCTATCCAGGAAGGTGCCGCCGTCAAAGACCGTATCGGTATCGTCACTGCCACCGGGCACGTAGATGTGATCTTCCAGCGTCACGGCATCCGCGCCAGAAACCTCGACGGGCAACGCGGCGCGGGCGCTCCAACTGTCGCCCGTGATGTCGTAGCGATAAACAGCATCAGTAGGCGTGGACGTGGGGGGCGAAAAGTCATTCTCGCCGCCGATCTGATAGAGATAGCCGTCGTGATAGGCCAGGCCGTGGAAGCGCGTGCCTTGCGGCGCATCCGCCAGCCCATCCCAGCCGTTCCCCAGGTCGGCCATGGCCTCGATCCGCAGCGAATCGCTGTAAAAGCCGTTCTGCATGTGCGCGGTGATGGTGACTCCGTTATAGCTCCCCCCGACGGCGGTCCAGGGAACCTCCACGGTGGCGGTCAGAGGCGTGCTTTCGCCGGGATCGAGGAACAGCTCCACCGGGGCGATCTCGGCCGGCCAGTCACCACCGTCGGCGGACAGGGAGATGAAATCATCCACATGAGTGGCGTTTTCAAGCGTCAGCGGGTAGACCAGGTTGCTTCCAGGGCAGGTTTGGAGGGCTTGCTCGGTCGTGAGCTCCAGGTGCGGACAGTCGGCGTAGAGGCTGATGTCATCGATGTACCATCCGGCGGGGCCGGGATCACCGCAACAGGTCGACAACCTGAAGACCAGTTCGACCGTCTCGCCGGCCCATTCCGAGAGGTCCACCGCGTGAGAGGCCCAGTAATGCTGCGCTGTATAATCCTGCCAAACGATGTCACCATCGACTATGATTTGGCGCACGTCAGAATCGTCCTCGTCGAACCAATCCCACCAGTGGAGGTAAAGCCCCTTGGGATCATCGGGCAGCTCCAGCGTGCGCTTCAGAATATGGTCGTCGCCGATATCGCGGGCCTCAGCGTCCAGGTCGGTGCCCCAGACGCGCTCGCCGCTGTGGGCATGGCGCGGGCCGAGGGGATAGGCCGGGTCCGGCGTGCCCCATTCCCACTCCCCGGCACCTTCATCCGCAAAGCCGCCATCGCTGCCCTCCAGGCCCCAATACTCATCCACTTCCCCCCCACCATAGACGGGCAGCGGGGCTTCGATGGTGACAGCGCTCGCCGCTTGGTCATCCGTGATGGTGGTCGTGTTGGTGAGAATGCTACCGCAAGGCACACTCCAAGGAATGCTAGTCTTGACGGTGACGATGGCGGTCTGATCGGGGGAGAGGGGCGCGGCTGCTGTGCTCCGCCACTCGATCCAGTCATCACCGGTCGCCAGGTTGCCGGGGCCGGAGAGCGAGGCCTCCTCCACCGTGAGACCCTCCGGGAGCTGATCGAATAGATACCCAGCGGTCGAGGCCACGGGGCCACTGTTATGGACGTAGAGGGTGTAGGTGAAGTCATAACTGGCCTCCGCAACGGAGGGAGTCGCGACCTTGCGCGAGTGCTCGAAGTTAGGACGACCGGGCGCTGTGTGAACGCCGATGTCATCGATGTACCAGCCAGCGGCGGCGGAGCCGTTCCCGTTCGGTTGCAGCGTGTAGGTCAGCGTGATGACCTGACCGCGATAGCGCGTGATGTCACGCTCCACCTCGAACCAACGCCGCTCGTGGGCCTCCTGCTCGGTGGT
>CAZDYW010000473.1:0-2571 GCA_964509655.1 uncultured Anaerolineales bacterium | reverse complement strand
TACATCCCTCCTTCGTGCGCATCGGTGGCGTGGGTGACCGGAGCTTCCTCTGGTGGCCTTTCACCGCTGGTCAGACCGGCGAACGCGCCCAGTGGCACCTCGACAAAGAGCGGGCGCTGCGTGTTTTCCGTCACCCGTTGCAAGGGGATACCCTCCTCGCGGAAGAGACGCTTGATCAAATTGGTGCAGGTCTTGCCACCACAGGCGCCCATCCCGGCCCGCGTCACCGCCTTGATGTAGTTCATATCCCGTGCGCCCGCGCGGATGAGGGCGCGTATCTCGCCCGCCGTCACGCGCTCACAGCGGCAGATGATCTCGTCGTCGGGGATGCGCTCGATGGTCTCATCCATCGCTTCCGTGACCCAAGGGTCTTGCACGCGGATGCCCGCGATGCGCTTGGCGATCTCACGCGGCGCCTTCACGCGCACCATGACGGCCCGATCGGCGAAGCGCGGAGCGCGCACCTTGATCACCTTGACGTTGCCCAGAACTTTCCCCTCCGTATCCAGCACCGTCACGATGTCGCCCTCGTCGATGGTCTCCGCCGGGAACTCGTAGGGGATGGTCACCGTCGGCAGCCCACCATTATCTTCAGCATTGCGATAATCAACCAGCGTGATGGCCAAGCCGGGGCAGATGGCGACGCATTGCTCACAGCCGATGCACCCCTCGCCCGTATACTGAGGCAATCCGCGTATGTCATCCTCCTCGATGACGATGCAATTCTTCGGACAGACGGAAGTGCAGGGATTGCAAGGAATCTCCTGGGCACAGTGCAGCACGGGGAAGACTCCCTCATCATCATCCGGGATGTCCTCGGTGACGACGGCGCCCGGCCTCGACTTGAGCACTTCAGCGGTGTGATGCCATTCCGGCGGCACCTCGCCCACATCACGCCCCAGGGATTTGGCGATCTCCAGCCCCCGGATGCGCCCGGTGAACATCGCCGCTGAAGCCTCCGCGATTTCCTCCGCGTCGCCCGCCGCGTAGACCGGCAGGCCGAACTCCTTGGCCTTATGGACGAATTCATCCACCGGGTCCAAACCCACGGCGACGAGGATGGTATCGCAGGCAAAAGTCTTCTCGGTTTCGGGAATGGGGCGCCAGTTGGCGTCGATCTGGGCGATAGTGACCGATTCGACCTGATCCTCGCCGTTGGCGCTGAGTGCCGTGTGGGAGACATATATCGGCACGCCCAGGCGGGCCAGCTTGTCCTTATGCACCTTGTAGCCGGAGCATTCGGGCAGAGCTTCGCAGAGGCCGACGACGTTGATGCCGGCCTGCAAGGCGTGATAGCCCGCGATCAGCCCAACGTTGCCCCCGCCGATGATGAACAAACGGTCGGAGGCTTGCACCAGATCCCGATTGACCAGCGTCTGGAAGGCACCTGCGCCATAGACGCCCGGCAGGGTATTGCCCTTGAAGGCCAGCGATTTCTCGCGGGCGCCGGTGGTCACCAGGAGCACGTGGGGCTGGACGACGACGTAATGTCCATCCCGCAAGACGCCCACCTTGCGGTCGGAGTAGACGGCCAGCGCGGTGGTGTCGAGCCAGACCTGTACGTTCTCGTACTGATCCAATTCCTGCTCCAGCTTCGTCGCGATGTCGATGCCGCGCGTGCCGGCGTAACAGGCGTCGATGGAGCCGAAGAACTTGTGGGTCTGGAGCACCAGCTTCCCGCCCAGGCGATGCTTGTCGTCCACGATCAGCGTGCGCACGCCGGCCTTGCCCAGTTCAATGGCCGCCGAGAGCCCGGCTGGCCCGCCCCCGATAATCAAGCACTCCACCTCGACAGTGTCGATGGGGTGCGTCTCGGGCATGGCTTCGACCTCAGGCAGCTCTGGCTTCCCGTCCATCGGCTCGACCCGCATCCCCGGCCCCACCGGGACCATGCAGGATTTTACGGGTAATCCATCGGCCATCACCAGACACTGTGCACATTGGCCGTTGGCGCAAAAGAGGCCTTGGGGGGCGCCGTCCTTGTGATGACGCCCGAAAATGCGGACACCATTAGCGAAAAGGGCCGAAGCGATGGTCTCTCCTTCTTGTGCTACCATCGTTCGGCCTTGCCAAGTGAATTCAAATGTCGGTCGTTCTTCGACCGGCAGGATGGGGTGTTCGTCAACGCGATAGTCTGTCATATAGCTTCCTCCTGCGTGATGAATTTTGATTTATGGGAGCTTGAACGTTCAAATCATCTCTCAGATAGTGACCGGTAAGATATGAATTATATGCCCGAACTCGTTTTCAGGCAAAGATATACTTCCAGGGAAATCGTAGCAATTCTAAGGCCCTCCGCCGATCATATCGGTCACCAGCACGAAGGTACCGCGTGGCTTGAGGACGGTCGTCCCCACCGCATCACCGCACGCGAGGCCCAGTAAACATCCCCGAAATCGACGCTCATTCACACCTAATCCTTCTGCATGATCACTCACCCGGCCCTCTAGAGGGAATTGGCCGCTCGCCTCTGCTAGGGACGGCGCACGATCAGGTTGTCGAAGTAAATCTCCGTGGGAACATCCTCGTAGGATGTCGCGGTCAACGCGATGTCGCCGCCTGTAAAGGTGG
>CAZDYW010000472.1:0-2580 GCA_964509655.1 uncultured Anaerolineales bacterium | reverse complement strand
TCAATCCCCAGACCGGCGTCTACACCGACACCGGCACCGATATGCCCGCCGCCGTGACCAACTACGTCATCGCCCGCCTCACCGATGGGGATGATCGCGAGGTGCTGGTCACCTTTGGCGGTTATCGCGAGTCGACGGGCGGTTTCACCGACATCGTGCAGGGCTATTACCCCGACGACAATACCGTCTCCCTCTTCGTGGATGATCCGCTGCCGGTAGCCTCGGTACCGGGCGGCGTGGCGGTGGTGGATAACAAAGCCTACGTCTTTGGCGGCACTGATGATTCAAGCACGCTCGATAGCACCAACATCTTTGACCCCACCGCCGTCGATGGGAATCGTTGGAGCGCCGGCCCGGCGATGAATCAGGGGCGCCGCTATATGCCCAGCGCCGTGGTCGATGGCGTCATCTACGCGCTGGGTGGGGACATACCTGGCGGCCTGGGATTGGTCGCCGTCACCACCACCGAAAAGCTCGATACCTCTGCTGGCGTCCTCGCCTGGGACGAGGCCAGCGTGGCCCCGATGCCCGTCGCTTGCGATGAGGCCCCGGCTTTCGGCTTCGACACCACGGACACGCACGCGCTGGCGGGCAGCGTCGTCATCGCTGGTTGCGGGCACTGGTCCGACGAGAGCAGTTTGACACCGCGTTATGATACCGTCCACGACCAATGGGATCTGAACTTCCCCGGCCTGAACCAAGCGCGACGCAATCACGCCGGCGCGTTGGTGCCCAGCGACGACGGCGTGCCCGGCATGTGGGTCTGGGGCGGTCGATACATCAACGATTCCAACATCCTCGATGAGCCTGAGCACTACGTTCTCAGCGAACTGAGCTGGGCAGTGCCCGCGGGCACGACGGGGGCAATCGACTTTACCAAGTATCTCGCTGTCACAGACCGTGATTGGGAGGAGACTGAGATCGAGGAGACTGTGTGGATAGAGGGTGGAGTCTTCGAGAGTCGGTCTGTCTCTCTGCCCAAGGGCGAGCAGAGCTACCTACCGTTGGTGATGCGGGAGGCCGCTTCGCCATAACATATCTTCGATTGGGAAAGGTGATGTCGCGCTGCACCGTGTCCTTGCGTGGAGTTTTCATAAAGTAAGCGTGAGATTGCCGTCAAGTTTCTCCGGCGAAACGTGGTATACTGAGGCTGAATGAGAGATAGCTTCTCTTCTTCTCCTCCTTTTGATGAGAGCCGAGGGATGACCCCTCGGCTCTTTGATTCCTCATGGAAATCAAAACTATCTGGCCTTTGCTCCAGCCGTGTTCGTAGCCTGATGACTTCCGATGTTTTTATGTGCTATGATCGGCAATTTGATTGCCTTTCGCACCGCATCGGGGATTGCCTCCTCTGAGCAGGTCTCCGAGCAATCACAGGCCAACTTAGAAAACCTCAGCTCTCTAGTATCCCGACGTATGCTGCTGCAAGTACTCCTCTAAACGCTCCAATGCCTCCGGCATGTTCTCGCGCCCAAAGCCGATGCGGAAGTGATTTTCGTGATCCTCGAAGAGATGGCCGGGCAACAGCAGCACGCCGGCCTGTTTTACCAAATTTTCGCAGAAGTCCTCAACGTCTCCCCTGAGCAAGCGCGGGAATGCGATTGGGCCGGCCTTGGGCCGCTGCCAGGCGAAGCGATCCGCGTGTCGCTCGAAGAAATCATCGAGCAGCGCCAGGTTGCCGGTGATGATCTCCAAGTTGCGCCCCGCTAGTTTTCCCCGATGGCGCAGGGCCAGCTCGGCCAGGAACTCGCTCGGCGCACTGTTGCAGATGGTGGTGTAATCCTTCAAAGCTGCCATCCGCTCGTAGACCTCCGCGTTGCGCGTCGCAATCCAACCGATGCGCAATCCGGCCAGACCGTAGGTTTTCGACATCACGCCGAGCGAAACCGCCCGCTCGTCGAGATCACAGACAGCGGGCAGACGATCCTCCAGGGCGTACTCCGACTCGCGATAAACCTCGTCGGAGAAAAGTATGATCTCGTGGGAGCGTGCGATCTCCACCAAATCGGCGAGTTCTTCGTGGGACATCAAATAGCCGGTCGGGTTGTGAGGCTGGTTGATGACGATGACCTTGGTGTTGGGGCGGATGTGGCCCCTCAATTCGTCCAGGTCGAGAGCCCAGCCGCGATCCTCGCGTGCTTCCCAGCGCGTCACACGGCAACCGATGCTACTTGCGACAGCGGCGAGTGACTGGTAGCATGGCCAATGCACGATCACGTGGTCGCTGGGCTCGAGCATAGCTTGCATAAAGAGGAAGATGGCCTCCTCGGCGCCGGTATGCACCAGGACTTGCTCCGGTTGAACATTCTGATAGATTCCACAGATCTCACGCCGCAGCGAGGGGCTGCCCTGTGACTCCGTGTAGCCAAGCCAGTGTCCCTGGAACTCATCGAGGGCCTGAGGCTCAAGCGCGAGCAGATCTTGAATGGTGAGCGATTCGCAATCCGAGGAGCAGAGCAGATACTCGACGGCGAACTCATATTGAGCGAAGTAACGTTCTAGCTTGAAATGGGGTAGCTGCATTTGAATAGATCCTTTCACACTAAATCACGTCAGGTGGCGTACAGACGACGCGCAGAT
>CAZDYW010000471.1:0-2585 GCA_964509655.1 uncultured Anaerolineales bacterium | reverse complement strand
TACAACTGGCGCGCGCTGCTACGCGGCGCCCTCGTCATCCTGGGATTGGCCGCCCTCATCTCCGGCTGGTGGTTCATGCGCAACGCGCGGCTCTATGGCGATCCTACCGGTATGAAAATGGTCAACACACTCTGGGCCGGCCGGCCGGCGTCGGGGCACTGGTGGGCAGTGCGGCAAAGCCTGCCCTATCTCTGGAGCAGCCTTTGGGGAAGATTCGGATACGGCCAACTCCCGCTGCCCCGGTTCATTTATCGAGCGCTGCTCGGCTTCTTTATCATGGCCCTCGCCGGTCACTTGATCCCGCCTAGATTGGTTCAATCTCGGAGATTGAACCAATCTGCCCTCGCTGAAAATTCAGCCCTCATCCTCCTGATCACCGTCCTGGCCTTCGTGGCGGTGGTTTTCTACTACATCATGATCCAGCCGGCCGGCGCGATGGGGCGCTTCCTCTTCCCCGCACTGCCTTCCTTCGCCGCGCTGACGATGATGGGCCTGGCTCGATTTTTCCCGCGCCGCTTGAGCTGGCTGGGAAGCTTGATCGTCACACTCGGCATGGCGACGCTGGCGCTCTACGCCCTGATCGGCGTGCTGGCCCCCGCTTTCGCCCCACCCCGTCCACTGAGGACGAAAGAGCTCCATAATCTGCCCAATCCGACACGTATAGAATGGAGAATGGAGAATGGAGAGAGCATAGCCCGTCTGCTGGGCTACCGCGTCGATCCGAACATCGTCGAGCCAGGCGACGCGCTGGAGGTCACGCTCTACTGGCAAGTCTTGAGCCGGCCTGAGCAGAACCTGAACGTCTTTGTCCATCTGCTGAGCGACGAGGGACAAGCAACGTCCCCAGGCACGATGGTGGCCCAGCGCGACACCTACCCCGGCCTGGGACGTTATCCCACGACCGCCTGGGAGACGGGCATCGCCTTCGCCGACACTTACCGGCTGCGCATACCGGAGACGGCCTACACACCGGACAGGGGCTACGTCCAAATCGGCCTCTACGTGCCGGATGGGCCGCGACTGGTCACCGACGACGGGCGCGACGCAGTGCGCCTGGCGACGGTAGAAATTCGGCCCCGAACCGGCGAACTCCCCAACCCGCTGGAGGTCAACTTCGGCACCGACGAAGGCTTAATCGCCCTGGTGGGATACAAGCTCGCACCCAGGACGGCACAGCCCGGCGAGAAGGTCAAATTGACGCTTTACTGGCGCGCGCTTGCCCCGATGGAAACCGACTATCACGTTTTCACTCACATCCTGAGCGAGGGCTCTGATCAGATGTGGGGGCAGAGCGACAGCAAACTGACCGCCGACTCGGCGCCAACCAGCGAATGGCAAGCGGGGATGACGGTCGAGGACGTACACGAACTGAAGCTGGGATTGACCACGCCGCCGGACTTTTACGACATCGAGGTGGGCTTATATCGCCCCGGAGAAGGTCGCTTGCCCGTCATCGCCGAGAATGGGCACTGGTTAGGAGATCGAACTCTGCTGAGCAAAATAAGAGTGGTGAGTGAATGAAAAAGCGTGACAACAAGGGGTGGACCAACATCCTGCGCATCATAGTCAGTATAGTTGCGTTGGGAATCCTGCTCTGGCAAATCGGCCTGGGGGAGGTCTTGACCGTGCTCCGTCAAGCCGACTGGCGCTTGCTGCTGCTCGCTTGGCTCCTGTTTGTAGCCAGCCTCGTCATCCGCGCCATGCGGTGGGCCGTTCTCCTCTGGGCGCTGGAGTTGGATGGCGACGTGCGGGTTCCCTTCGGGCGTCTGGTCTATCTCTACTTCGTCGGCGCCTTCTTCAACAGCTTCCTGCCCAGCGGATTCGGCGGCGACGTGGCGCGGGCGCTGGAGTTGACCGAGGACACGCCGACGCCGGCCGCCGTGGGCACAGTGCTGGTGGATCGGATGACGGGCCTGTTGGTTCTGCTGGCAATGGGATTGGTCGCCCTGCCCTTCAGCATCTCGCGGCTGCCCTCCTGGATGATCTGGCTATTGATCGGCATCGCGGGCGGCGGGCTGATGGGCGGCGCGCTGCTCCTGGAAGGACGGCTGCTGCGCCGCGCGACAGCCTGGCTGCCGGAAAATCTCTCCCTGTCCGGCTCCGGTCCGCTGGGACGCATCTACGCTGCCATCAGCGGTTGCGGATGGCGGGCGGTGGGACAAGCGCTGGCTATCTCCTTGCTCTTCAACCTGATCAACGTGATGATCAATTTCCTCTGCGGGCGGGCGGTGGGCATCGACCTGAGCTTTGGCTATTTCCTCATCACCGCGCCCATCATCTCCGTCAGCCTGATGATCCCGATCTCCGTCGGCGGCGTCGGCGTGCGCGATTGGGTGACAGTGGCATTGTTCGGGCCGATGGGGATCAACAACGAAACCGCCGCCGCGATGTCGCTCTGCCTCTACGCGGTATCGGCGGCGGCGGGGCTGGTGGGTGGCGTGGCCTACGCCATCGGGGGGCTGCTTGGTCTTCGGAGGCGCCGAGCGTAGCTAGGGGATCCGGAAGAAATTAACATACCACGGGCGGGCACAAGACCCGCCCCTACGAAAACACCAGGTGTAGGGGCAACCCTTGTGGTTGCCCCC
>CAZDYW010000470.1:0-2594 GCA_964509655.1 uncultured Anaerolineales bacterium | reverse complement strand
ACCGCCAGCAACGGCGTCAGCACACTCACGGAGACAACGACGGTGAACATCACGTGCGAAGCTTTGAGCGGGGTGAGCATCGAGGGAGCGACAGAGGGCATCAGCGGCACATCCCACGTCTTCACCGCCACCGTCAGCCCGCCGGGGGCCAAGCTGCCGATAACCTACACCTGGGAAGCCACCGCTCAGAACACCCAGGACTATGCAGGCGGCATCAGCACCACGGTGGAGTTCACCTGGTACCTGACCGGCGCGAAAACAATCACCGTGACGGCGGTCAATCCTTGTGGCGTTGTCAAACAAGACACGCACGCCATCACTATAACCCAATCGGGATCAAGCGTGATGGGGTCACCGCAGCCTCAACACACGATAAACGACGACGGGCTTCGCCTTCCCCTTCAACTTCATCGGCTCCAATGGCTCAACCACAGCGATCTCCTTGACCGCTTCATAAGTGGCTTGGTTGATGAGAATGGCTCCGGGCGGCGCCTGGCCCTCCAACCGAGCCGCGAGGTTGACCGTGTCGCCAATAGCGGTGTAATCCAGCCGACGCGGCGAGCCGATGTGTCCCACCACAGCCGGGCCGGTGGCGATCCCGATGCCATAGGCCAGCTTGCATTGCAGATCGTCCCGCTTACGGCTGACCTCGGCGGCGGCGCGCTGCATCCCTAGGGCGGCCCGCACCGCGTGGGCGGCGTGATCCGGCTGCTCTAGCGGCGCTCCGAAGAGCACCATCATACCGTCTCCCGTGTACTTGTCGAGCGTACCCTCTTGCTCGAAGACCTCCTCCTCCATGCTGTCGAGATAGCAATTCAAAACTTCCACTACCTCCGAAGGGGGCAAGTTCTCAGAAATAGTGGTAAAGCCCCGTATATCAGCGAAAAGGACACTGATCTCCATCTGGCGTCCGCCCGGCTGGATCAAATCAGGGTCCTGTAGCGCCATAGTCACAATACGATCCCGCACCTCGGTCGAGACGAAACGCCCAAAGACCTCGGTCACTTGATGACGCTCGCTCCTCTCCCCCGCGAAACGGGCCGCGGTCACTGCCGCGTAGTTGATGAAAATGGTCGCATATGGAAAAAGAACGTTGGGCAAATGGCCAGAGTCGAACTGAAAGCCGGTGAAAAAGAAATATCCCACAGCGAGCAGCAGCGTGAAAAGCACGCCCGACAGGGCACCCAGTTGGGAAAGAGTGATGGCCGAAAGGAGCGCCATCGCTACGATGGAGAGCGTCGTATCGACCTTGCTTTGCGGCGCCAAGGCTTGATGATGAAGCAAGGTATGGATCGCGTTGGCCTGAAACTCGACACCCGCCATACGCCCGGTCGAGACCGGCGTGCGATGGAGGTCCATCTCGTTCAAGGCATTCATCATACCCACCAGCACGATCTTGCCCTCGAAAGCCTCGGCGGGCACATCGCCCTCCATCACATCCACGAAGGAGTATGTGGGAAACGTGTTGGGAGCGCCGACATAATTGACCAACATAGCGCCATAGGCATCGGTGCACGTTTCATACTTGATCTCCGCTTCATCGCCGATGATTACGCGATGACGCCTTAGGGAAATAGCTTCGAGGGGTTCGAGCCAATCCCTCAGCCTTGGATCCAATCTTCCCAAGTAAGAGGGAGGCGAGCTAACAAGTGAGACCGGCGTCTGGCCTAGCTCAAGGTAGAGACGCAGGATTTGCAGGCTGAAAGCCTCCCAGGTCTCATCGCCAGCCGCAACCAACAAAGGCGCCCGCCGGAGTATTCCATCCGCATCAGGCGCTGCCTCCACCGACCCGGCGCTCGCTGCGGCATCCAACAAAGCAGGGAACGGACGAATGGGCCAAGTCGCCGCGTACAATTGGCCCGGCGAAGCGGCCCGCGATAATTTCAGAGTCGCCAACGGCATGACGACATCACCCGCATGATCAACAGCCTCGAGAAGGGCCATCACATTTTCGTTCTCTTGACCCTCAGGGCCGGCATCGGGCAGCAGCACATCGAAGCCGATGACCTTTGCGCCCTCGATCTCCCGGAACACACGCGCATATGGCTCGAGGGGCCAGGGCCAATCACCCAGCTCCTGTTGGCTTCTCTCGTCGATGGCCACGATGACGATTTCGTCTCCAGGGTCGCCTTTGGCCCGATAGAGATAATTAGTAGCCCGCGCTTGTGCCGAGGTAAAAAGATCAGCCCAAAGCGTCGCGGAGATTAGCAAAGCGACAAACAGACTGATGCGCATCGCCCGTGCAAAGCTTCGCCACCATTGAGAAACGCGTCGACCGAGAGGAATTTGCTTCTTAGATCGCACAATACCCCCTATTAATTTTGTTAGAAGTAGGGATTCATTCTATCATACATCAAGCATTGGAGCAACGCCCATCATTCTTTGTAAATAGCCTGAAAAAGATTATAATCTCTCGGCCCAGCATAGGATTTAGAAAGAAATAATGCACCTCTTTTTGCTCGACTTGGACTTGGCAATCCAGCGGGATCGCTGTAGGCAAGTTGTTTATTTCCAAGCTCCCATCGGTCGATTCCATCATATTATCGTTTTTGACTATCAAGTTCGGTAATTAGACGGCCGAAGCACTTCTACTT
>CAZDYW010000469.1:0-2606 GCA_964509655.1 uncultured Anaerolineales bacterium | reverse complement strand
ATGACCACCAAAGTATACGACGCAGTTATCGTCGGCGCAGGCAGCGTTGGGTTGCCGACCGCCTTTTTCATGGCCCAGGCCGGGCTGGAACCGCTGGTCATCGATCAGTTCGCCAGCCCAGGTCAAGGCTCCAACAAAGCGGCCATCGGCGGCATCCGTGCTACGCACTCGTCACCGGCGAAGATCCGCCTCTGTCTCAAGTCCATCGAAGTATTCTCCACCTGGGAGGAGACTTACGGGGACGACATCGAGTGGTATCAAGGCGGTTATTCCTTCGTGGCTTATCGGGAGCGGGAGGAGGAGATCCTCAAAGAGTTGTTGAAGATACAGCAGTCCTACGGTTTGGACATCAACTGGCTGGAGCGCGATGAACTGCTAGAAGTGATCCCGGATTTGAGTCCGCGTGATTTGATCGGGGGCACCTACTCGCCCGGCGATGGCTCTGCCTCTCCCCTGTTGAGCGCGCACGCATTCTATCTCCGCGCCAAGGAGCGCGGAGCGGAGTTCCGCTTCAGCGAGAGGGTCACGGGCATCATCCGGCGGCGGGGCAAAGTGGTGGGCGTGCGCACCGACAAGGGCGGCTATGCCACGGAGACGGTGATCAACGCCGCCGGCCCCTGGGCGCGAACGGTGGCCCAGATGGATGACCTGGACGTGCCGGTGGTGCCTGATAGTCACGAGGCGGGCATCACTGAGCCTGTGGCGCACTTCGTGGACCCGATGGTGGTCGATCTCCGGCCGGCCAAGGGCTCCAAGAACTACTACTTCTATCAACACGCCACCGGCGCACTCGTCTTTTGCATCACGCCGGAGCCGCCCATCGTGGGCACCGACCGTCGGGAGACTTCGTCCTTTCTGCCGATGATCGCGCCCCGGATGGTGGGGCTGATGCCCAAGCTGTCCAACGTCAAGGTGCGCCGCACGTGGCGTGGGCTCTATCCGATGACGCCCGACGGAGCGCCGATCGTGGGTTGGGCACGGGAGCTGGAGGGGTACATCTACGCCGTCGGTATGTGTGGACAGGGCTATATGCTGGGGCCGGGTGTGGGAGCACTGCTCTCGCGCATGGTACAAGATGAGCTCACGCCGGAGGATGAGGAAATGCTCGATGAGCTGAGCCCGTATCGACAATTCGGCGGCGAGGAGAAGTTGAAATAAGATTGCTTGACAGGCTGAAGGCGGTGGATATAATGACAATGCCCCTCGCGGTCAGCTTCTACTTACCCTTCCCCCTCAAGCTGTCGAGCCCCCCAACTCGATCATTGTTAAGCAAAAGGAGAACGATTTTCTATGGCACTTCTGGAAGTTCAAGACATCCATACTTACTATGGTGATATGCAAGCGCTCTTCGGAGTCTCCCTTACCGTGGATAAGGGCGAGATCGTGACTATGATCGGGGCCAATGGCGCCGGCAAGACGACGACGATGAAGACCATTAGCGGTATCCTCTCTCCACGCTCTGGACGTGTTTTGCTGAAAGGCAAGGAGATCCAGGGTACACCGGCGCACAAGCTCGTCACCCAGGGGCTGGTCCTAGTTCCTGATGGACATCAGGTTTTCCCGACCCTCACCGTGCTGGAGAACCTCAAGATGGGAGCGTTCACTCGGCATGACCGCGAGGCGATTGAAAGGGACTTGGAATGGGTATACACCGTCTTCCCCCGTCTCAAGGAGCGCACCACTCAGATTTCTGGGACACTCAGCGGCGGCGAGCGGCAGATGCTCTCTATCGCCCGGGCCTTGATGACCGACGTCGAGGTGCTCCTCCTGGACGAGCCATCGATGGGGCTGGCTCCCTTCCTAGTGCAAGAAATCTTCGACGTGATCCGTCAACTCAACGAGGAAGAGGGATTGACCATCCTGATCGTGGAGCAGAACGCGCGTATGGCTTTCTCCGTCGCTGAACGGGGCTATGTCATTGAGACGGGCAACGTGGTTATGGAGGGTTCAGTTGATAAACTGCGTGCTGATCCGAAGGTGAAGAACGCTTATCTGGGTGGAAATTAAGAGATCAGTTTATCCCCGATCGGCATAATTCGCGCATGATGAGATAGGAGGTGATAATACAACAGAGAATGATGGATGAATAGGTCATATCAGCACGTATCCTCTCAAGAGGATAGATACTTTGACACGCTATGAGAGCAAACAAAAGGAGGCAGAAGTGAACATGCTGCGCAAACTGGCTGTTTTGGTAGTCGTTTTAGTGATGGTGCTTCCCACTGCCGGATGTGGTGGAGGAGGCGGCGGCGAGGTCACGATCGGCGCCATCTTCCCCCTGACCGGCGCCTCGACCCACGAGGGCACCGACGAGCGGCGCGGTGTTGAGTTAGCTGTCGAGCAGATCAACGCCGACGGCGGCATCAATGGCAAAGACCTAAAAGTCATCTTTGAGGACAGCGAGTCGAAACCCGCATCTGGCACCGAGGCTGCCCACAAGCTGATCGACGTCAACAAAGTGCCGGCCATCGTTGGCATCTTCTCCAGCGGCGTGACTCTGCCTGCGGCCGAGTATGCCCAGGAGCAGGGAGTGGTCATGGTCAATCCCGGCTCCACGTCGCCCAAGTGCGCCGAGGTCGGCGATTACTTCTTCAGCACCATCGGCC
>CAZDYW010000468.1:0-2619 GCA_964509655.1 uncultured Anaerolineales bacterium | reverse complement strand
ACGTCCAGCGCCGCTGCCTGCCGGGCTGGGTAGTAGGCCGCCAGCGCGGCCACCAGCGGCCCGAAAATCAGCGCAGTCAAGGCCGCGATTCCCATATCGCTCAACGCAGACAGCAAGTTGCTCCAGGTTGCCGCCCAATCTGATCTCACCCCCAGCGATCCCCACCCGTTTGGCGTGACGATCACTGTGTAAACCAACAACATCGCTAAGCTGAGCACGCCAGCGATGATGACCGCCATCAGGCCCAGCGTAGCCGCCTCGGCTACCACTGCCTGGCGTACCTGACGTTGCGTCGCGCCGACGGCTCTGAGCAGACCGATCTCGCGCCCCCGCTCGGTCACGTTGATGACCATCGTGTTGACCACGCCCAACGCGGCCACGACGACTGCCAGCAGCAGCAACCCGTTGAGCAAGCCTTGAAACCGGTCCAGCATCATCGAGCTTTGATCCACAGCCGATTCCATATCCGTCATCACTGCAATTTCAGGAAAGGAAGCAGCGATCTCTTCCACCTGCGACTGGACGGCTTCAGGGTCCTGCCCTTCGGGTATCACGATACTTAATCCGAATGGCCCGCTCAGGTCAAAGTATGCCTCGCCGTCGGCGTAAGGAAAGATGGGGCTGAACAGGCTGTTTCCGCCCACACCGGCCACGGTAAACTCGACTTTGCCGTGAGGCGTCTCCAGCGGGATGGTTTCGCCCACACCGACGCCCAGCCGCTCCGCCGCGATGGGCTGCAACAGCACGGCCCGACCACGCTGCATCCACTCCAGCGCCTGATCGGGAGTGCCTTCGAAAAAGTCAAAGTTGCCAATGCGCAGGTATATCTCCGGATCGACGAATACTCCCCCGGGAGCGCCAGACACAGTGAGCAACTCGGGCGGGACCGGCGCGATCCCATTACGCTCCAACTCAATTACCCCCGCCTCGGCCAGGGATGTGAGCGCATCAACCAGCGCCGGATCGAGCGGTGGAAGGGTCGCCATGCTCTGATAAAAGTTCTCAATGGAGAGCTCGCCCGATGCCATCATCTTGGCAAAGTCGGGTGCTATATTGATATCTTCGTGCGACATCGAAGCGATAGGGCCAATACTCCCCTCGAAGAACAACGTCAATAATCCGCTGGTGGCTATGATCGTGGTCAGCCCGATGGTCAACGCCCCGGCGGTCAGCGCCGAGCGTAACCGGTTGCGGCCCAGGTTGTCGACAGCCAATCGCCCAGCGACGCCGAATCTACGCAGTAGAAAAGGCCGGAAGAGGGCTGCCAGTGGGGTGACCAGCGACGGCAAGAGCAGCACCGTGGCCACCAGCAACGCAGCCATCCCCAACCCTGTGACAGCCATCGCCGTCCAGATGTCGGGACGCGCAACCAGGCCGTAAGCCGCAAAAATCGGCAAGAAGAGCAAGAGAACAATGCCCACTCGCCAGCCCGATTGCACATACCAGCCGGAGGTGATTCTTGTCTCCGGGCGCACGGCCACGAGGGGCGAGATGCGACTGGCGCGCCAGGCCGGTTGCAGCGCTCCGACCAACGTCACCGCCAGCCCCAGCAACGGGCTGAATACCACGCCCCACCAGGGCACGACGAACGGCGCGTCACCCAGTGCGCCCATCACACGCATCACGGACCAGGCCAGTCCGACACCGACCAACAGGCCGAGCACAGCCCCGATCAGGCCCAGCAGACCGGCCTCCGCCAGAACTGTGCGCAAAACCTGGTGGCGAGTCATTCCCAACGAGCGCAGAGCGCCGATTTCGCGCGTCCGCCCGGCGACCGACATAGCGAAGGCGTTCATGATGACGAAACCGGCTGCAAACAGGATGATCAGGCCCACCATCGCCAGCCCGCCTTGCACGAGCATGGTATTGAAAGCTGCACCCCCGACAACCTCCGCGCGCACAACGACAAGATCAGTCCCTACCTGCTGGGCAAGGTCGGCCTTGACCTGATTCGCGTCTGTGTTGGGACGCAACACCACCTCGACGCGGTCAATCTGGCCTGACACGCCAGCGAGGGTTTGAGCTGTGTTCAGTGGCACAAAAGCTGTCGGCGACTGTCCAACCCCAACGCCCTCGGATTCCATCTTCAATCGCCCGGCGACAGTGAGCGCGACGACGCGGTCACCGGCCTTGAGCGTGATCTCATCGCCGACGTTCAGCCCGTTGTCAATGGCAATCGCCATCGGCAGCACGATAGTGTCTGGCCCGCCGAGGAAAGCGCCGTTGGCTAACTCCGGCTCGTGGAGGGCCGCGTAGCTTTCTGGATCGACGCCGAGCAACGTCAGTTTGGAGATTTCCGGATCAATACTTTCCGCCTCGACGCGCAGCGAGGGCGAGACGCGCTCGACGTCGGGGGAAGTGCGCAGCGTGTCCAAAACGGAGTCGTCGAAGGGCGCGTTGTCGCGGGAGAAGACCTCCAGATCGACGCGCGGCCTTTCGTCGGCGAGCTCAGACGCGCTCCGCCCAGCCGCCTGCCCGACGATGGAGGCGGCCAGTACCATCGCCACCCCCAGCGTGATCGCCAGCGCGGTCAGGATGCTGCGCAGGGCGTGAGCGGTCAAGTTGCGCCAGATGAGAGCGTTTAACGAGCGCATAGAAGCCTCCTGAAGCGTAATGCGT
>CAZDYW010000467.1:0-2621 GCA_964509655.1 uncultured Anaerolineales bacterium | reverse complement strand
CCGAGCCGCAAGCATTCCTGGGCCGCCTCGTAGTGGGCCTGAGCCGAGAGGGCCAGCTCCGCCGCGTCGGTCGATAGCGCCTCTCCCTCGGCCCCCTCACCGGGCTCAGCCACCGGCTCCTCCCCCAAAACCTGGACCAGCCCGGAGGCCAGACTCTTCGCCATAGCGATGCGGTTGCCATGCGCCACGATCACGCGCTTCAGTTCGGGCAAGCGCCCCGACTCGGCCTGCAAGTAGAGGGGCTCGATATAGAGCAGCGTGCCGTCAATCGGAATCACGATCAGATTGCCGCGAATGACGGAGGAGCCGCGCTGATTCCAGAGCGTCAGTTGCTGAGAGATGGCCGGATTCTGATCGACGCGGGCCTCGACCTGCATCGGCCCGTAGACCAGCGCCTCTTTGGAGAACTTATAGACGCCCAGGCGCCCATAATCGGGGCCATCGGAGTCGGCATAAAGCCAGGCGATCATATTCTGCTTGCCGGCCGGCACGTAGGGCCGGATCATCATAAACTCAATCGCCTCCGTGTCGGGCAATCGCGCCGTGACGTAATAAGGGGACATCTCCGTCTCCTCCGCCTCCCGCACCTCCGTCGGCGTCTGCCACAGATCCTCCTGGTTGTAGAAGACGCGCGGGTCCTGCATATGATAGGCCCCATAACGCTCGGCCTGAATGCGGAAAAGTTGCTCCGGATAGCGCCAATGTTCGCGCAGCACGGGGTCCATCTCATCGCCGGAGACGAACAGTTCGGGGAAGATGGAGCGATAGGTCTGGATCAGTGGGTCATCGGGATCGACGACATAGAAGGTCGTCTCGCCGCTGTAGGCATCGATGGCAACCTTCACGCTGTTGCGGATGTAGTTGAGCCCGCCCGTCGGCTCCGAGTAGGGGAAGCGATTGCTCCAGGTGTAGGCGTCATACAGCCAGACGACGCGCCCGTCCACAATGACGGGGTAAGGATCGGCGTCATACCACAACATCGGCGCCAGCGTCTCCACCCGGTCGGGGAGTGCGCGGTGGAACAGAATGCGGCTCTCGGAACTGAGCGCCTTGGAGATCAGGATCGGCGTGCTGTTGAAGCGCAACGCGAAGGCCGTGCGCCGCAGCAAGCCGCCCAGCTTCACGCTGCCCGCGCCAGCGCCTTCGTAGCGGACATAGACGTTCTCATCACCCTTGGGATAATCGAACTCATCCTCGCCGGTGTTGACGATGACGTAATTGGTGGTCTTCTCGCCGAAGTAAATCTCCGGCCTGGTGATGACGAGGGTCGCGTCGAGGCTCTGGGGCGGGATGTCGCGCACCAGCAGATGGGGCAGTCCTTCCTCGCTGACCTCGGCGACGGGGCTGAGACAAAGCCCGTAGCCGTGAGTATAGATCAAATGCTCGTTGATCCAAGTGCGCGCGTCCTCGCGCATCTGCTCGATGGAGAGCTCACGCGCCGCCAACGTGACCTGGCGCAAGCGCCCATCGATCACGTAACGGTCGATGTCCACGTCGGTGAAGGTGTAATAAGTGCGGATTTCCTGGAGTTGCTCATAGGTCGTGCGCAGCGGCTTCCAATCCCAAAGGCGCACGTTGTCGAGCGTATTCTGGTTATCCTCCAGCTTCTCGCCGGTCAGCTCCCCCGTGACCCGAAAATCGGCCTCCTCTATCCCATCCAGCCCGTAGGCGTAGCGCGTGAAGTGGATGTTATGCTCAATGTAAGGGCGCTCCATCGCCAGCTCGTTGGGCTCGACGCTGAAGCGCTGCACCATCGTCGGGTAGACAGGGCCAGCGACGGTCAGGGCCAGCCACACGCCGCCCGCGATCAGCAGCCAGCGCCAGCGGCGGACGTAGATATTGACCAGGAGCAACAGGGCGCTGATGATCACCACAGCGGTCAGCAGATGGAAAAGGGGCAAGCGGGCGTTAACGTCGGTGTATCCCGCGCCGAAGACCACCCCGCGCGACGAATCCAGCAGCGCCAGCCGCTGAATCTGGTAACCGGCGGCCTTACTGACCAAGAAGAGCACGCCCAGCACGGAGAGGTGTCCAATCGCGGGAGCCTCGCGGATACGCCCAGAGAAGGAATAGACCATCGTGTTGCCTATCAGCGTCACCACGATCAGGCCCATCAGCCAGTTGTTGAGGAAGCGGTAGAAGGGCAGCTTGAAGATGTAGAAGCCGATGTCGCGCCCGAAGATGGGATCGCTCAGGTTGAAGGGCTGGGCATGGCGGAAGGTGAGGAGGGTCATCCAATGATCGGCGGCTTCCGCGGCCATCGTCATGGCGATCAGGAGGGCTATGATAGCGAGGATAACGTTCAATGCCCCCGCGCCGATGGTGACCCATTTTCCCCCGCGCTTCAGGCGCAGCCGGAATCGACCGAAGAGGCGGCGCGGGATGAAGTACCAACTGACCGCCAGCGTGATCAGCACCGCAACGGCCCCAATCAGCCACAGCGCGACGCGGGTCCAAAGTCGTGGCAGATAAGCGCCCAGTTGGCCCATATCGGCGAACCAGAGCCAATCGGTGTAGAAGCCGACGATGTTGCCGAATCCGATCAGCAGGATTATCAATGTGACAAAGGCAATCACGAGGCCGAAAATGATACGTCTGGATCCCTGTTCCATAAACCCTCC
>CAZDYW010000466.1:0-2637 GCA_964509655.1 uncultured Anaerolineales bacterium | reverse complement strand
CGCATTCCTTCCAACAACACTTTGGCTACCTCAGGGCGCGTGAATTCTTCGGGCAGCATCTCGCCGTTGCGCAACATTTTCCGCACCTGCGTGCCGCTCAGGTAGATCCAATCATCCGAGCTGTGCGGGCAGGTCTTGGCGGAGACGACGCCGCCGCATTTCTTGCAGTAGAAGGCATACTCGAACTTGAACGGGGTGATGGCGATTTCGCCTGGGGCGAACTGATCAAAGATGTCCTGGGCGTCATAGGTGCCATAGTAATCGCCGACCCCGGCGTGGTCACGGCCCACGATGAAGTGAGTGCAGCCGTAGTTCTGGCGGGCGATGGCGTGGAAGATGGCCTCGCGCGGGCCGGCGTAGCGCATCGCCGCTGGAAAGACGCCCAACAGCACCCGATCGGCCGGGTAATAGTCACGTAGGATGGCCTCGTAAGACGCAATGCGCACATCGGCGGGGATGTCGTCCTTCTTGGTCTCGCCGACCAGGGGATGGATGAACAGCCCATCCACGATCTCCAACGCCGTCTTCTGCAAATACTCGTGGGCGCGATGGATCGGATTGCGGGTCTGGAAGCCGACCACGCTGCGCCAACCTCGCCGCGCGAACATACGGCGCGTGTGGGCCGGAGAGTGACGCAGTTCGGGGAATTCCGCCTTGAAAGCGCTGGGCCAATCGACCAACCAGATGTCTCCACCTAGCAGCACGTCGCCGCGCCGATAGAGTCGCGCCACGCCAGGGTGTTCCTCCGCTATGGTGCGGTATACTTCAAGCGCTTCGTGCTCCTTGACCGCGCGTGTGTAAGGGTACTTCTCCGTCACTTCCATCACAGCCAGGGGGCGCTCACCCTCGCAGAGAGCGATCTCTTGGCCTTCCTCAATCTGATCGGCCATCTCTTGCTCCACGGCTAAGGTGACGGGCACGGTCCAGACCACACCGCTGGTGAGGCGCATCTCATCGACGCAGCGGTCATAATCCGCCTTGCGCATAAAGCCGGTGAGCGGGCTGAGGGCGCCGGTGGCGGTAAGTTCAAGGTCGGAAAGGCCCATCGGGTCCAGCGAAATCTTGGGCATTTCGGCGGCCCGTTCGCGCACCGCTTCGCGCACCTCGCCGCGCAGCACGCGGTCGATCAAAACCCCACCGTGGGGGCGGATAACATCGTAATAAGGTTCACTCACTTTAGATTAACTCCTTGTATTCCATCTGCATAAAAAACCGCGCTAACCATTACTCTGAAAACCAGGTTTTTTCGGAAGACCTGGTTTTTTGTGAGGCCAGGGCTAGCGCGTTCCATTGATGAGGCATTGTATGTGTAACTTTGTAAACGAGAGAAACGGGCGGGAGAATTGTACCACGCCGGTCAAGTGTGTCAAGACGCCTAATCCAGGTGCCGGATGTAGACGCGATGGTTCTTGTACGGTTTGGCACCCAGGTTGACCAGATCGTGCCGCATCTGCACCGCTGTCTCCGCCACCTGAGTCAGCTCGGCGTGGATGAAATGGCTGCTTTTGATCGTCTTCTCCATCTCGGAGTAGAGCAGCGCGTTGCCGCCCAGCCCCTGAAACTGGGGGACGATGCCCATCCCGTTCAATGATGTCCAGTTTGTGCGCCGCATATCCCAGAGCATCTGGAGGAGCCCGAAAGGAAAGAGACGACCGTTCGCTCGTTGTAGGCTGGCCGAAATATCGGGGAAGCCGAGAAGGAAGCCCACCACATCTCCTTCGTGGGTGATGATTTTTATGAAGTGCGGGTCGGCCAGCAGTATCAGATCATCGAGCACGAAATCGATCTCCGCTTGCGTGAGGGGGTAGTATTCCCAGTTATCCACGAAGGTCTCGTTGTAAGCTTTTCCAATCCGATCCTTCCATTCTCTCAGCTCGCGCTTGCTTTGGAAACGATGAACGGTCAGGTTTTGGCGTTTTTTAACGCGCTCGGCGATGCGATGGACGCGCTCCGGTAATTGGAAATCGCTGATCTTGATGTAGGTCGAGACGAAGTCCACCTCTTTCTCGAAGCCAAGATTTTCGACCAGATGGCGATAGTATTCATAATTGTAGTTCATCATCATCATCATCTGACGATGCTCGAAGCCCTCTATCTGGATGCCGTACCCATCGAAGGGGCTGAAACCTTTGGGGCCGACCACGGCGTCCAGACCGCGCTCCCTTGCCCACTCGAAGATGCGCTCGAAGAGAGCGTTGGCCACATCCTGGTCGTCGATGCACTCGAAGAGATAGAACTGCGCTTCTTTCGTGCCGTGGTAATCGTTGAAGCGTCGATTTTCCAGCGCTCCGATGCGCCCCACATCCTGCCCCTCGCGCGAGGCAATGAAAAAATCGGCGTCGGAATGTTGATAAAAGGGGTGCTTTTGCTGGTTCAACTTCGTCTTGACATCGACCCGAATCGGCGGCACCCACTGCGGACAATCGGCGTAGAGCCGGAAGGGGATATTTATGAAACGCCGCACGTCCGCTCCAGAGGTAGTATCGACCTTTTTTACTGTGATCACAGAAGCCTCCCTTGATTGGTCTAATTCTTTTCAGTATTCTACGCCTGTTTCCCCTTTTTGTCCATTGATGCGGGCGAGACCCTAAAGATTCGTGAGGAAATAACTTTTACATTTGATGAACGGGCGACCAC
>CAZDYW010000465.1:0-2640 GCA_964509655.1 uncultured Anaerolineales bacterium | reverse complement strand
CGGATTTGGCAATCCGAGCCGAGCACGGCTGACGCCACGCGAAATCCCAAAGAGCTCTCAAATTAAGCTTTCAGGCCCCTCATCCCAGAGAGCCAAAAGCGCAAACCAAACAGGACGAGTACAAAGTATAACACACAGAGGGACAAAATAAAAGGCCACCGGCGTATCGCCGATAGCCTTGCACTGTACGTCAACCTACAAGGGATCAGTCAGCGGGCATACGCTCCTTGACATACTCCACGGCCTGACCAACCGTCTTGATCTGCTGCGCCTCATCATCAGAGATCGTACCGCCGAAGAAGTCCTCGAACTCCATTATCAGCTCGACGAGATCTAGAGAATCTGCGCCAAGGTCTTCACGGAAATCTGCATCAAGTGTGACCTTTTCCGGCTCCACACCCAACAGATCAACTATAATCTCCTTGATCTTTTCAAATGTATCTGCCATTTACCTTACCTCCTCAATTATGTAACTAAGTTTATCTCAAACGATGATATTCTACACTCAGCTAAAAGTTTGTCAAACTGCATCGGCGGTTGACAACCATTCACGGTGCGAGTATCATACCATCCGCCATAAGTAACACGCGAATCAGCCACGGGTTACGCTGTAAAGGGTAATTATGCACCAACAACGAAAATCCGACCACATTCGCATCAGCTTACACGAGGACGTCACCTCCGAAAAGGTCTCACCCGGCTTCGAGCACCACCAGTTCATAAACTGTGCCCTGCCGGGCTTCAACCTGGAGGATGTCGATACCACCGCGATGATGTTGGGAAAATGCCTCAGCGCGCCCCTACTCATCTCCTCGATGACGGGCGGCACACCAGAAGCCAGCATCCTCAACCAACGCATGGCGGAAGCAGCCCAAGAGACAGGGATTGGCATGGGGATAGGATCACAACGCGCGGCAATCGAAGATCCATCCCTGACGCACACCTACCGCGTGCGTCAAGTCGCCCCCGACATTTTATTGCTTGCCAACTTGGGCGCGATCCAGTTGAACTATGGCTACGGGCTCGACGAATGCCAACGCGCTGTGGAGATGGTGGAGGCCGACGCGCTCATCCTGCATCTCAACCCACTGCAAGAGGCGCTCCAGCCGGAGGGTAACTCGCGCTTCGCCGGGCTACTGCCCAAAGTCGAGGCCATCTGCCGCAAGCTGGAAGTGCCCGTGATAGTCAAGGAGGTCGGCGCCGGCATATCGGAGCAAGTAGCCCACCAGTTGGCAGAGGCCGGCGTGGCCGCCATCGATGTCGCTGGCAGTGGAGGCAGCTCCTGGAGCCAGGTGGAAATGCATCGCGCCACGACGGAGCGCCAGAGGCGAGTGGCGGCGGCCTTTTGCGAATGGGGCATCCCCACCGCCACAAGTTTGCAGATGGCTCGCCGAGGCGCCCCGGGAACGCCCCTCATCGCCAGCGGAGGCATCCGTGACGGCATTCAGATCGCCAAGGCCATCGCGCTGGGCGCCACGGCCTGCGGCATCGCTAAGCCTTTCCTACACGAAGCGAGCGAATCGACGGAAGCCGTGATCGATATGATTGCCGTACTAACCGAGCAGTTGCGCGTGGCAATGTTCGCCGTCGGCGCCATCGACATCCCAACTCTTGCGAAAGCGGGGAATAAATGCTTCTTGAAAAAGATCTGAAGCGCTATTTATCATCGCTCGAAGCTGAAATGAGCACCGTCGTACAACCAACTGACTCGCGCCACACTGAGCTCTTCGGCATGCTGCGCTATCACCTGGGCTGGCTCAACGCCTCTTTCGAGCCCTGCCGCGCTCCGAGCGGCAAGCGAGTGCGCCCTGTGCTCTGCCTGCTCACCTGTGAGGGTTGCGGCGGCGATTGGGAAGAAGCTCTCCCGGCCGCGAGCGCTATCGAATTGCTCCACAATTTCTCCTTGATCCACGACGACATCGAAGACCGGGATGAGACTCGCCGGGGACGTGCCACCGTCTGGTCGATCTGGGGAGAGGCGCAAGCGATCAATGCTGGAGATGCGATGTTCACACTGGCCCAAATTGCCCTGCTGCGTCTCGTCGAACGCGACGTGAAGGCGAAGACTATTGTGGAAGCTGCAGCTATGTTCAACCGCACATGTTTAGCTCTGACCGAAGGCCAGTATCTCGACATCGGTTTCGAGGGACGCGCCGAGGTCTCAACCAGCGATTATTTGGCGATGGTCGAGGGGAAGACCGCCGCGCTGACGGCCTGTGCTTGCGAGATGGGCGGGCTCATCGCAGAAGCCCCCCAAGTTCAGCGTGAGCGCTTGCACGCCTTCGGGCGCTGCCTGGGGCTCTCCTTCCAGATGCAGGATGATATTCTAGGCATCTGGGGCGATTCGGAGCTAACGGGCAAACCGGTTGGCGCCGACATCGTCCGGCGCAAGAAGACACTGCCCCTCGTTCACGGGCTGGAACGCAGCGCGGAACTGCGCAAACTGCTGGCTCAAGAGACCCTCTCGGAGGCCGAGCTTGACCGCGCGAAGCGGATTCTGGATGAGACAGGCAGCCGCGAGTATACACTGCGTCTGGCACGTGAAAATCACACACAGGCACTGACCGCATTGAATGAGGCGAAGCTAAGGGAGCCCGCGTCCCATTTACTACACGAATTAGCGCAAAAACTGCTCGGTAG
>CAZDYW010000464.1:0-2640 GCA_964509655.1 uncultured Anaerolineales bacterium | reverse complement strand
AAAAGCCCCCTGGGTCCGGACGATCCGGTCCCAGAGGGCTTCGTGGCCCAATCAATTTATTCGATTTTCGACGTCACTTAACCGCGAAAACTATACCATAAAGAGCTTGGGCTGTCAACTTTTGGCGCTTTGCAGAATCTCCTCCGCGACATCGCGCATCGAGCGCCGCTCGTCTCGCGCTTGGCGCTGAATTTTTCGGTAGGCCTCTTTCTCGCTCAGTCTCTCTCGACGTATCAGGATGCCCTTGGCCCGTTCGATCAGTTTGCGCGTGGCGAGTTCCTCCTTCAGCTCGATGGTCTGCTGGTGCAGCCACTCGAACTCGGCGAAGCGGGCTGTGACCACTTCCAGCGTTGCCAGCAACTCCCTCTCCTTGATCGGCTTGATGAGGTAGGCCATGATCGGCAGGGACTTCGCCCGCTCGACCAATTCCTGATCCCCGTAAGCTGTCAGCAGCACGATGGGCGTGGGGCGCTCCTGGTAAATCCGCTGCGCGGCCTCCAAGCCATCCATCTTGGGCATCTTGATGTCGAGGATGGTCAGATCAGGCTTGGTCTTCCGCGCTAGTGTCACCGCTATGCGTCCATCCGGCGCGGCGACGACGTGGTGCCCGGCGTCTTCCAGGATGCGGCGCAGCCCCATCCGGGTGATCGATTCATCCTCGGCGATAAGTATGTTCATAGTTAATGCGTAAATGACGGGTCAGATCGTTCACCGACCTTGTTGGTCTGAGTTCTCTAAGGTAATTGTGGCGGATGTACCTTCTTCGTCCTGTTCAATAGTCAACTCGCCGCCCAGATCTTGCTTGACGAGCGTCTCAATAATCTGCAAGCCGAGCCCGCTCGGCGTCGATGCCTCAGTCGATAGCCCGATGCCGTCGTCCTGGACCACCACTTTGAGGCCCGTTGTCCGGTGCCGCAGCGTAATCTTGATCTCTCCTGCTTCCCGTCCAGTGAAGGCGTGCTTGAGCGCGTTTTGCACCAGTTCGTTCACCGCCAGCGTCAGAGCGGTGGCCTCCCGCGACGACAGCGCCACGTCGTCGCCTTGCACCGAGACACGCAGCGCTTTCTGGAAATGAAGCCGATTCTGCGTTACCATCCGCGCCAGTTGCTCGAATACCTGCTTGACATCTACCAGACGAAGGCCCTTCTCTGAGAGTACCTCGTGGACAGCAGCGATGCTGATGATGCGGTTGATGCTTTCTTGCAGGGCCTCCTCGGCATCTAGGTCTGGTTCTCCCAGCTGAAGCCGCAGGAGCATAGCGATGGTCTGCAAATTATTCTTGACCCGATGATGCATCTCGCGCACGACGGCCGTGTTGACCACCAGTCGCGCGTTCTCAATGGCCAGCGCGGCCTGATTGGCCAGTGTCTGGAAGAGCTCGATTTCCTGCGGCGTGAAGGTGTGCGGCTGGTCGGTGTAGCCATTGAGCACACCGATGACCCGCTCCCGCACTTGTAGTGGCACGCAGAGCAGTGCCTGAAGCCCTTCTTGCTCGGCGATTTCGGGATAACGATAGCGCGGCTCCTGGCGCACATCCTCCACGACGGTCGGTTGGCCGCTCTGAGCCACGCGCCCCGTGATCCCTTGCCCCAGAGTCAGCGGCGGTTTGTACCGGTAGGCCGGGCCGATGCCGTAGGTAGCGTGGAGAATCAGCTCATCTTGCTCGTTCAGCAGCATCAGCGAGGCTGCCTTGGCCCGCATCACCTGGGCTGCCATATCGACCACAAGTTTCAGCATCTCGTCCAGATAGAGCGGGGAGGTGATGGTCTCGCTCACCTCGGCCAGCGTGGAGAGTTCGGTGATCTGGCGCTGCATCTGATCATAAAGCATCGCCTTCTCCAACGCGCCGGCCGCCAGGTCACCGATCAAGGCCAGCAGTTCGACCTCATCTTTGCCGTAGTGGTGATATCGCTCGGTCTGGACGTTCATCGCGCCTATGATGCGTCCTTGGTTGCTCAGTGGCACTGCCAACAATGACTGGAAGATCGATTCCTCCGTCTCCGGCAGGTGCTTGAAGCGCGGATCGTGGACTGCGTCGGCCACGGCCACAGGCTCTCCGGCCTGAGCCGCCCAGCCGGTCAGTCCCTCACCGAGTAGTAATCGTGCCCTTCCTACCGACTCTTGAGCCAGACCGGTTGTTGCCTCCAGCGTCAGATACTCCTCGGTTTCATTAAGCAGATAGATGGAGCAGGAGTCCATGCCCATCACCTCAGCAGTCTTGCACGTGATTAGGTCCAGTGTCGCTTGCAGCTCCCAGGCGGCATTGACAGCCCGTCCAATCTCCCGCAGGGCCGAGAGCTGGGCTGTTTTCTGATCGAGTTGGCGCTGTAGGTCTTTCATTGGGGCATAAAACCGTCAGCGCCGGACAGGTCGTCCGGCGCGAGTGGTTCTGGTTGCATCAAGTTGGTTCAATGAACTAGTTTACCACTGAATCTGCTTGAACTCGCCACCTTCGACCTGATAGATCCATATCTGGGCGTTCTCCAGGTCGCCATCGGGCTGGTAGCTCAGGCCGTCCAGAAGCGTCTGGAGGGTGTTCTGCCGTAGCGCGTCGGCGATGGCGTTGGCGTCCAGGGAGCCGGCCTCGCGCACGCCCTCGGTCAGCACCTGCATAGCCACGTAGCCGTTGACGGAGTAGGT
>CAZDYW010000463.1:0-2645 GCA_964509655.1 uncultured Anaerolineales bacterium | reverse complement strand
GACCTCTATTGTAACACGATTACCCTCAACCCTATTCCCCGCCCCATCCACACCCACCGCCGTGAAAACGTGCTCCCCAGGCGTCATCGTCCAAAGCGTTCGGTAGGGCGATGCGTTCAGCGTCGCCAGCGGTCGCCCATCGACCAGCAGCGTCACCTCCCGCAGCGTGACGCTGCCGCTTTCAACAGGGCGGGCGGCCACGACGATCCGCTGCGCCGAACGCGGAATCTCCGAAGAGAGGCGGTAGCTGCTCCCCTGATCTGGGCTGGTCATGTGTAGGGGCGATCCCTCGTGGGCACCGGGCGATCTCTCAGGATCGCCTATGTACGTAGGGCGGGCACGGAGTCCCGCCCCTACGTGGTCGCTCTGGAGGGCGGGGCACAGGGGCGAGTAATCCTCCGGCGGCTGGGGGATGTTCCGCTCGTACACCCAGTCCTGGGCCTCGGCGGGATAGAGCGTGTACCGCTCCCGCGCCACGAACTCGGAGGGGCAATCAGGCCCGGCCAATAGGCCGTTGCGCACGTCAATCGCGTATTTCCAATGCCAATCATCCTCCCGCGTCGGCTCCGTCCCCGCGATGAAGAGCTCGCTGATAGTATGCGGACACCGCACCGGCCTCCGCGCTCCCCATTCTCCATTCTCCATCCTCCATTCTCTATTCTCCACTCTCCATTCTCCATTCTCCACCCTCAACCCGTTATCGGCGCAGACCTCCACGCGCACCATCCCCGGCGGCTCCACGAACTCGCGCACCGGTCGGCCCTTGAGCAGCAACTCCATCACATCGTGCCAGATAGGGGCCGAGCCCGTCACCCCGCTGACGTGGTGCATCGGCTCATTGTCCGCGTTGCCGGTCCAGACGCCGGTCACCAGGGATGGCGTGTAGCCCACGGTCCAGTTATCGCGCCAATCGGTCGTGGTGCCGGTCTTGACCGCCGCCGGGCGAGAGAGGCGCAGCGCGCTACCCGGTCCGAAGGTGGGCGTGCGGGCGAAGTTATCGCTCAGGATATCGGTAATGAGGTAGGCCACGCGCTCGTCCATCACTTGTTCGCCCGGCGCGGTCTCCCAGGCTTTCAACACGCGCCCGCGGCTATCCTCCACGCGGGTGATGGTCACCGGCTCCACCCGCTGCCCCCCGTTGGCGAAGGCGGCATAGGCGGCGGTCAATTCCAGCAAGCGCACCTCGCCGCCGCCCAGGGTCAGCGCCAACCCGAAGCGATCGCCGGATTGGAACAATCCGGTGTTATCAAGAGTGGTGATGCCCATCGCGCGGGCCAGCTTCGTCATCTCCTCGATGCCCACTTGATCCAGCACCTTGACGGCGATGAGATTGTAGCTGGAGGCCAGCGCTTCCCGCAGCAGCACCGGCCCGTGCCACTTGCGGTCGTAGTTGAGCGGGACATAAGGGTCGCCCTCGCGGGTGACGAAAGAGGTGCGCACATCGACCATCATCGTGGATGCCGTGAGCGGATTGGGGCGCGTGGGATCGAAGGCAGCAGCGTAGGTGATGGGCTTGATCGAGGAGCCGGGCTGGCGCTGAGCGACGGTGGCGTTGACCGCGCCGTCGATGGTCGGATCGAAGTAATCGGGGCTGCCGACCATGGCCAGCACCTCGCCGCTCTGCGGATCCATCACCACCACGGCCCCGTTATGCACGTTGCGCGGCGGCTCCCCCTCGCGGGTATCGGCCAATTGGGCCAACCGATAACGCACGATGCGCTGGGCCGCCTTCTGCACATCCAGATCAAGCGAGGTGTAAACGCGCAGACCCTGGGTGTAGATGGCCTCCAGCCCAAACTCCTTCTCCAGTTGGCCGCGCACGTACATCACGAAGTGTGGCGCTGCGATGGGAAAGGGAACCGAGGCGAACTGAAGATCCTCCTGGGCCGCCAGATCGGCCTCCTCGCGGGAGAGGTAGCCGTGCTTGACCATCAGGTTCAGCACCACATTCTGGCGCTCCTGGGCGGCGGTTGGATTCTCCAGGGGGTTGTAGACGGCGGGCGATTGGGGCAGTCCGGCCAGCAGCGCGCATTCGGCCAGATCGAGCTCAGCCGCGCTCTTGGCGAAGTAGATGCGGGCGGCGGCCTCGAGCCCGTAGGCCAGATTGCCGTAATTGCTCTCGTTCAGGTAAAGGGTCAAAATCTCGTCCTTGGTGTAGCGCCGCGCCAGGCGCCAGGCCAGGATGGACTCGCGCAGCTTCCGCTCCAAGCTGATCTCGGTGCGCTCTTGCGGCGAGAGCAAGAGGTTGCGGGCCAGTTGTTGAGTGATGGTGCTGCCGCCGGAGAGAATCTCCCCGCCGCGCAAATTGATCCACAGCGCGCGCAGGATGGCCCAGGGATCGACGCCGGGGTTGCGGTAGAAGCTGGCGTCCTCGGTGGCGACAGTGGCGTCGATGCAGGCTTGTGGTATCTCGTCCAGGGAGAGGGGGGTGTGGGCGCCGCCGTGGGGATCGAGGATCTCATACAGCAGCCGCCCATCCCGGTCGTAGATGTGGGTAGAAGGCGCAGCGGTGCGTTCATACAACCGGGCGGGCGAGGGCAGATCCACCAGCAGCCAGCGGGCCAGGCCGCCGGTGACCAGCGCCAGGAGTAGAATGATGACGAAAGGCCAATGACGAATGACGGATGACCAAAATCGTCTCAACA
>CAZDYW010000462.1:0-2654 GCA_964509655.1 uncultured Anaerolineales bacterium | reverse complement strand
TGACTCTTAACTCGCCGGAGAATCGCCGCCTTATCGCGCAGCGGCGTCAAGCGATGTAGTCCAGAGTCCAGTATAGCGTCTTCAACAATTAGGTCTTGGGCGCGATGAAAGTGTCTCACGTCACGCTCGCCGGTCATGGCCTCATAGGTCACCGTCCAGCTCTGCTGTGGGGTGGCGCAGCACTGAACCAAGGCGGCAATGGTAAGATCAAGCTGAAGCACTTTATCCGGCGCATCGACTACGTATCCCCTGGAGACCAGTGCATCTCGTGCTCTTTTCCTCGCTTTCTTGGCCTCGTCCGCTATCATATCGGCAAAAGGATCCGTCAAGCCCATCATGCCCTGGGCATCCAAAGCCTCCAGCAGGTAGACCAACTCCGGCGACGTCAACTCTATTGAGAACGGCTGCTCGGCTGATATGGTAGCAGCGGATTCGTCTATATCCATGCCGACCAACCGAGGCGGATGGAGCAACACCCACAGTTTTGATGGCGCATCTGACCAACCTAGCAGATCGGTCACAATGCCGATAGCAGCCAAGGCACGGCCTTTGAGCACCGACTGATCGATGACAAATGGTACGCGCTGCCCTTCCTTCCGCGTGGTGAAAGCCCACAATGAGCCATCCTCATTGGGCAAGAGGCGAGAAGCAAGGTCGAACGCTGCGTTAGGGACAAAAATCTTATCCAACTCCTCGCCGTCGTGAGCCCAGAGGTGTAGCACCACGCCACTCACCTGCTCAGTGTCACCGCACAGCGCTCCCCAAGCTATCTGTTCACTATTGTGGACGGCAGCTGGGATCGCGATCCTGTCCTGAGAGAGCGCCATCACCCGTTGCTTCTGACCGGAGGCCATATCAAGCTTCCACAGCCCCGCTTTATCCGGCGCCAAGCTCATATAGAGCAAATACCGACCGCCGTCGAGCCAGGCCATGGCGTTTTCCATCAAAGGGTAACGCATCCCCTCCGCATCCGCAACCTCAGATGTCCCATTGAGGCACACGATCACCAACCCGGCATCTGAGTCTGCCACCGCCAGGCAGTTCCCATCAGGCGACCAGGTGTGCCCGGCGACGACGCCGTCGCTTTCGTAAAGCAGTTCTGGCGATGAGCCACCCCTCGAGTCTATGATCCAAAGCTTATGCTCCCGCCCCGGCGGTAGGCCTTCATACGAGACAAAGGCGAGCCAGTGCTCATCGATGGACCAACGGGGCCGCGCGATGACAGTCGTTTCTGCGTCGCACTCCGCCTGACGCGCTACGTCCTGAAAGGTGACCAATGGCCCATGCGCTCGGCCTTCGGCAGATGTTGCCCATAGACCGGCCTGAGCGGGATCGTCTATGGCGTAGATGAAGGCGAGGTAGGAGAACTTAGGGGAGGAAGCGATGTCCATAGAACTCACAGGGTCCATGCTGCGCAGTTGGCGATCCAGCATTTCCATTTTGACGCTCTTGTCGGTTCCTTTTGCCATATCCCCCTCCTACGGCTTGACCTTGACGATGAGGTGCGAAACTCCGGCAAAGGTCCAGCTCTGCTCGAACTCGTTCCAGGTTTTCTCCACCGCTTTTCCGGTCCAAGGATCGTTCACGTAGACGGTCTCGCCGCTCTCCGATATGTCGGTGACGGTCACCATATGGGCATACCCGCTCGTGCCCCAGTTCAAATGCACTTGAGCGAGAACCGGGCCTTCCTCCAGCACTGTCTTCAGTTGTTCCTTATCCAGACCGGCCTGCCGCTCGATGGTGTCGTAGCCCAATTCCATCTCCTTCAGACCGGCGACCAGCTCGTCGGCGTTGATGCCGCTGCCAGCATTGAAACGGTTGCCGAGGCCCTGGATGATCTCCTGTGGGTTTCGTGTCTCGTTCTTGGGATCTATCTCATTCCAGTATTCCAGCACCATGCTGGCCGCGGTGGGGGCACATTCGTATGATCTGGCGGTCTGTTTCAAAACCGGCGTGAGGTCCCGGTTTTCCACGCGGGCCGCCGTGATCTTCGCGGTTATCGTTGGTGTCTCCGGCGGCTGAGGCGGTGGCACGGGCACGAACCGGTAAGTACTGTTCGGCTCTATTCGCTCAGGCTCGCGGAGCTTCTCCCAAGGAGCTGTAGGAAGTTCTTGGGCTTGCCACCCGAACAACCCAGCGACGCCGGCCACGGCGGGCGAGAGCCAGGCGGCTACGGACGTGGGTATCCCTTTCAGTCTCTCAATGAAGGAAACCGTGTCCTCCGCTTTCCCGGCGTCCGGACTGGCAAAGTAGATAGCGGCTGTACCGCCACCACCGGCGAGCAGCGTGCCCATCCGGAGGGCGGAGCTTGTGCGCCAGCCCAGTAGCGGTTCGGGCATAAACCAAGGGATCGTGTCCACGCCGGCCGCCGATCGGTGATCCGCTTCCTCGAAAGCCTCGGCGACGCGATTCAGTTGTCGGCCCAGTCCATCGAGGCCCTCGGTCATACGCGTACTCTCCGGCCACACACGATCCAACATCGGCTCTGCCCGCGCACGGCTGACGCCATCCCAAGCACCGGTGTCCAATCCTCCGATAGCGCGTTGCAGCTCGTGGCCGATCTCAGCCATGCGGTCGCCCTCGGCGACGAGCCGACGCCCGACTTCTCTGACATGCTCTGTGTCGATGCGAATTTGTGTCATTGCCCTCCTCCG
>CAZDYW010000461.1:0-2654 GCA_964509655.1 uncultured Anaerolineales bacterium | reverse complement strand
TTTTTCCATCTCTTGACCGTTAGGGCCGCAGGTTAAGCTCCCTGAAAAGGTAGTGAGCTTGGTTCGAGTCCAGGCAGCCGCCACTCCCCTCGGGTCCGTTCCCGCCACTTGCCCGCGATAGCGGGCCGATGGGTAGCGGTTATCGGCATTAACTAGCAGGTTCGAATCCTGCCCCGGGGGATTGCGGGCCGATGGCGGTGGGTTATCCTGCTAAGATATTCCCCACCGCCAACAACTTGCCCGCTTTCGTTTAGTCCAAGGGAGGCCGACAAAATGAGAATGCAAATATATAGAAGGTTCTCCACCCTGCGCACGCCGCAGTCCCAGCCGATCCCGAACCGCGCGGCAGATATGGACCAGAACAACGCTGGCGGCTTCGCGTTCAAGCTGGACGATTGGGGCCGGCTGGATCGCTTCCTCGTCCTGGGCTCGGACGCGCCTACCTACTACGTCACGGCACGAGAACTGACTCAACGCAATGCTGAATGCGTGCTGCGCTGCATCAAGGAGGATGGGATTCGTGTAGTGGAGCGTATCGTAGAGATGAGCGTTGAAGCGCGTGCGCCCAAGAACGATCCGGCGCTCTTCGCCTTGGCCATATGCGCCGGTGAGGGGGATTTGAAGACGCGGAAGGCGGCCTTGCAGGTGCTGCCCCTCGTCGCCCGCACCGGCACGCATCTGTTTCATTTCCTGGAGTTTGTCAAACAGTTCCGTGGCTGGGGAAGGGCGTTGCGCGAGGCGATTGCCTCCTGGTACAATGATAAGGAACCGAGTCGCCTGGCCTATCAGGTCGTGAAGTATCGCCAGCGGGATGGATGGACGCATCGGGACGCTTTGAGGCTCTCTCATCCCGACCCGGCGACTTCGGACCACGATGCTATCTATCACTGGATTACGCAAGGCTGGGAGGGCATCGGGCCGGAGCCCCATCCCAACGAAAACCTGCGTCGCATCTGGGCCTTCGAGTGTGCCAAGGAGGCCGAAGGGGTGGACGAGATCGTCTCGCTCATCGAGGACTACAACTTGACGCGCGAAATGATCCCCAACCGGTTCCTGAACGCTCCTCAGGTGTGGGAGGCTCTGCTCTACAGCGGCAACGGGATGCCTATGACGGCCCTGATGCGCAACCTGGGTAAGATGACCGGGGTTGGAGTGATAGAGCCGCTTAGCGAGGGTGCGCGTTACGTAGCCGACCGGTTAACATCGGGAGATTACTGGGAACGCGACTGGAGCACCTCGCGCTTCAAGCCGCCTCATCCGTTGCAACTGCTGACGGCGCTCAAGGTCTATACCATCGGCGAGGGCTATCGCGGATCGCTGACCTGGGAGCCCGTGAGTTTGGTCACCGATGCGCTGGATGCTGCTTTCTACAAGTCGTTCGGCGCCATCGAGCCGACGGGGAAGCGTATGATGTTGGCCCTGGATGTGAGCGGTAGCATGGGCACGGCGATCAGCGGTATGCCCGTCTCTTGCCGCGCGGCCTCGGCTGCGATGGCGATGGTGACGGCACGGCGCGAGCCTCAGCATTTTTTCGTCGCTTTCTCAAACGCGGGGAATGGTGCAATGAGGGTCAATTTGAGACACGGTTGGGAGTATGACGGTATCTCGACCATCGACGTGTCGCCGCGCGAACGTCTGGACGACGTGGTAAGACGGCTCGATCTCATGCCGTTCGGAGGCACGGACTGCGCTCTGCCGATGCTCTATGCGCTGGAACGCGGGCTGGAGGTGGATGGTTTCATCGTTTACACTGACAATGAGACCTGGGCGGGGAAAATTCACCCTTCACAGGCGTTGCAGATGTATCGCAATAAGGTCAATCCCACTGCCAAGTTGGTAGTGGTCGGTATGACCAGTAACGGCTTCTCCATCGCGGACCCTGACGATGGGGGTATGCTAGACGTCGTAGGTTTCGACACCTCGGCGCCGGGCGTCATCCACAACTTCGTGGGCGCCGGGTGAAGCTCTAATCAATCAGGTGAAACGAATTTCCGTGGGTGCGTTTCACCTGAAAGGGGTGACGTGTCATGCTTCAAGGACAGGTTTTGGTGCTCAACGCCAACGGTGCTCCCTTGGACATCATAGGGATCGAAAAGGCAGTTGGCTTGATAATGCGCGATGTGGTGATGGCCGTCGACGGAGTCGCGGCTCGCTTGCGCACTGCGGGCGGCGATGTTTTCACCGTGCCCAGCGTGCTGGCAGTGAAGCGCTACGTCAATGCCCCGCGCCGGGTAGGCTGGAGCAGGCGCGGCGTTTTGAGGCGCGATGAGTACATTTGCATTTACTGCGGGCGTCGCCTCGACCGAGCTGAATGCACCATCGACCACCTTCGCCCTGTGAGCCGAGGCGGCAAGAGCACCTGGTCCAACACGGCCTGTGCCTGTAGTCGGTGTAATGGACGCAAGGCAGACCGTTGGCCGCACGAGGCCGGTATGTCACTCCTCTGGGAGCCGAAGCGCCCGCGATGGGATTGTATCCGCATCTCCGGAGAGGTTCCCGTCGAGTGGCGGGCTTATCTCCCCGGCTGAACTCGCGTGATCCGAGACCCTAAAGGTTTCTTGAAACCTTTAGGGTCTTTTTATTTTGCCTGAATGTGCTTGTTGACAAACCTAAGTCTGGGGAGTAAAATCCAAGCCTTAAATTGCGCAGCCGCC
>CAZDYW010000460.1:0-2657 GCA_964509655.1 uncultured Anaerolineales bacterium | reverse complement strand
CCACGCTTCCCATATCGTCGTCGATGATGAACAGAGTCGCCGCCATAGGGTTGTACGGGCAGCTGCTTCTCGGATCGCGAAGCTGGAGCAAAACCGACTCATCAATCTCATCGAGCGCATCATCCAGGATGGCGACATCGAAGGCCGCGCTCAGATTGCCGGCCGGGATGGTCAGCGTACCGCTGGCGACGACATAATCGCTGCCGCCGGTGGCGCTGCCGCCGTCCCGCAGCACAGCATAATCCACACTGACATCGGCGTAGGGGTTCGGCGCGTTCAGCCTGACGGCAATCGGCGCCACAGCCGCGCTCTCCGGCGCACTGTAAAGCGTGTGGCTGAAGTAAACCCTTGGGACACCCACGCTGACCGAAGCCTGGGCGCTTTGATTGGTGGAGGTGAGATCGGGAAGAGCGCTGATACGCGCCTCATTGAGGATGATCGTATCGGTGACCAGGGATGGGCTGATAAAACCGCTGATGGTGATGAGCCCACCGGCGCCGGGCGATAAGTCCTCCACCTCCCAGACGTGGGGCGGGCGGGAGCTCGTGTCGGTGATGGAGATATTGCTAGCAACAGCGTCGGTCACGATGAGAGAAGGGATGACGTCGCTGATGACCATCTGGGTCAGGGTGCAGAGGCCCGTGTTGGTGAGGGCCAAGGTGTAGGTGAGGGGCTGCCCCGGCAGGGCAAATTGTAGGGGCGACCCTCCGTGGTCGCCCTGCCGAAGCGGGCGGGCACGGAGTCCCGCCCCTACGGTGGTTACCCCGCCCGCACCTCCGTGGTCGCCCTGTAATGCCATCTTCCGCAGCGCAAGCCCGAAATCCTCGGCTGGGCTGACTCTAACCTCGAAACTGGCGTCGTCAAGGTAGAAAGGATCACCCTGCGACAAGCTCAGGGCGGGCTCCTGCGCGACTGCGGTGATGGTAACCCAACCGGCGGCATTCGGTGGCGCCGGGGCCGCGATCTGAGCGACCACCTCAAAACTGCCCCGCTCCCCGTCGCCCAGCCTAATCGTGGATGGAACCGGCTGCACACTCAGCCAGGGCGCTTTCAGCGGATCGGAGATGACAGCGGTGAGCGTGAACGTCTCCTCGAAGCCCAGATCATTCGTCAGCGTCAACGTGCGGCGCAGAGTCGCGCCGGGGCAACCCTGCGCAGATAGATACTCAGGGGCCAGCGAAATCGATGGTGGATTTTCCGGCAAGGGCTCCTTCTCGAACCAGACATCGGGGTCGGGATGACCGTTCTGAACCAAGCGGTTATCGCTCCAGGTCAGGTAGACATAATCCTCGTCGGAGTCACCAAGATTGTAATCGGCCATGTAGCAGGTGGCGACGATGGGATCGAAGTTGGGATTGATGGTCGGGATAGGCGAGGGCTCGTCGCTGACCAGCACGTTCTCGCTCCAGCTCCGGCCCCCGTTATATGAAAAAGCCTTGTAAATCTCATACTCCAGATTATGCACATCGGCGCGACGGTCGTACCAATAGGCGGTCAGCATACCGTTGGGATTGGCCTCAATGGTGGGGAAGAATTGATCGTTGAGGCCAGCATCATCGTTGAGGCGCACCGGCGAGCTCCACGTCAAGCCATCATCGAGCGAGCGGGTGTAATAGACGTCGGCGGCGTCACCGCTGCCCGCCGCATCGGGATCGGCGCTATAGAGGATGTGCAGCACACCGTCGGGCGTGATGTCGAGGCTGGGGAAATCGGCGTAGCGCACGTCGCCGTTGAGCGCATCCCGGTTACAGCTCGAAGTGGCGCCAGGCTCATAGGAACGGTTGAAGCTCACCACGCGCACCGGATCGCCGAAGCTGACGCCGCCGTCTGCGGATCGGACAACGGAAATGCTGCGATCATAGACCCCGGCCCCGGTGTAGTTCAGCCAGGCCACATAGAGATCGCCATCGGGGGCCGTGCTGAGGATAGGCGCTTGCTGCCCACCCCAACAGCCGGGGCAAAGGTTCAGCGCCGCAGACCAAGTGGTGCCGCCATCGGTGGAGCGAGAGAAATAGGGCCGCTCGCCGGCGCCGAAATCGACCCAGGCGACGTAGATGTTATCCACGTAGGGACTTCCGGGGTGAGCGTCTATGGTCATCAGGGGCTTATCGACGTCGCTGCCGGCGTGAGCGACCACGGGTGCGGAGAAGCTCTGGCAACCATCGTCGGAGCGGGCGACACCGACTCCCACACTTCCACCCCATGTGGCTACCATAGTCGAATAATAAAAAGTGCCATCACTGTCCACCTTGATACCCGGATCGCCCCAGTTCTCCACATAGCCGCTGCTGCGCGTGGGAAGGGGGCCTTGGTCGTGCCAGGTCAGGCCGCCGTCGTCCGAGTAGGCGAAACCGTTGAAACTGCCGGTGGTGAGATAATCGCTCGAATCGTTCCACACGGCGCACAGGCGCCCATCGGAGGGACGCACCGCCAGCGAGACCTCGCTCTGAGTGGTCGAAGCGCCGGTATCCATCGCAGGCTCGTTGACCAAAACGTCATCGGCCTGGGCCAGCATGCGGGATTCGCGCGGCTCATCTCCTCCCAAACGACCCGCCCCAGAAAGATCAACCCGCCCGCAGTGAAGGCGCAGCATGCTCTCCAACGCGCCGGAAAGATGGGCGTCAGGGTCATCGAGCAACTCACATTTGTCTGGTTGC
>CAZDYW010000459.1:0-2667 GCA_964509655.1 uncultured Anaerolineales bacterium | reverse complement strand
CCCTGTTAAAGTCCTTTTTGGGTCTGTCTCGACTAAATTATCACCTTCCGATCAAGACCTTGTACAAAGAGCAAAAATTGAACCATAGGTTTCACGGATTACACGGATGGGGAGAGAGAAAATCTTTGGGAATAAGTTAATCTGTGGCTAACTTTAGATCCGGCTCTTCCGGGTTAGGGAGTAAGCGATGAAGGATGCACTGAACGAAGATAAGAAGCGCGTTGAGGCTAGCTCCGAGGCCCCAGAGTTAGCTACCTGCCCGGCATGCGGCGGGGTGGTGGTGCTGCGCAGCCGCAAGCTCAGCAAAAATGAGGGAGATGTGGTCTGGTACTATCGTCACCGGCGAGGCGAGGGAGTGCACTGCCCGCGCCGGTCCGGGGCCCAATCGGTGGTGATGTATTCGTGAAAACCCCGCATGCTAATGAAGCGCTAGATAAGGCATCATATAGCGAGGCGATCGTAGCTTCCGTAGCAGATGATGCGCTCGCGGCACTTGAGCACCAGCCAGGCTTTCACCTGAAAGCGGCGGATTTATGTGAGGAGTTGCGATGCTCCGAACGGGTGCTGCAAAGCGCGGTGGCCAAGCTCCAGCACGACGGACACTCGATCCTCGTAGACAGAAGTGAATACTGGCTTGCTGAAAGGGATGAGGTGATGGAGCATGTCGATAAGCTCCGGCGGCATGCCCGAGCATTGCAAACTCTTGCGGACACGTTAGAGGCTACTGTTAGAACTTGAGCTTGTAAGGTAGATCCGTGTGTGTACACAGTGTCGAACCGGGAAGAATAATGAAGGAAAACGAGGTAAATGATGCAACTCAGCGACGTACAAGCGAATTTTGAGGGCGAGTATATGATTGAAACGCGATTAGCCGAGGGGAAATAGTGATGACAGTCACACTAACCATCGGCGGCGTCCATAAGGGCGGCGTGGGCAAGACAACCGCAGCCATCACGATCGGACATGGCCTAGCGCTAGCGGGGTATACGGTGTTGATCGTAGACCTAGATGCACAAGGCCATGTTGCTTATTACCTAGGGATAAAGCGAAAGCCAGCGATCCATCGGTTACTGAAGGATGGCACACCGGTGGAAGATTGCGTGACCGTTGCCCGGCCTCCTAAACTTGCGATCATCCCCAGCGATGAAAGCACAGCCCAGGTGGAAAAGGACCTGTTGTCAATGAGATTCCGGGAATTGCGATTGAAGCAGGCTTTAGAGCCTCTGATCAATAAGGGGCCGGACTTCGTGATCCTGGATACGGCACCTGGTGCGGGTGCATTGCATGATGCAGCAATGGCAGCCTCCGACTATGTACTTGCAATCGTGGAGGCTACAACTGCAAGTCTGGATGGGCTGGCTCTATTGACACATACAATAGCGGAATTCCAAGCCATGGGGCATCCTCTTGGATTGCTGGGCATAGTCCCCACCATGATCGACGACCGAACCATCGCCAGTAAAAATGCTGTTGAGGCACTGAAGGAGACAAAGGATGAACTGGCCCCTGTATATCCCGGCATCCATCGAGCAACAGTGTTTCAAAGGTCTGTGGCTGAAGGATTGACGATCTGGGAGGTTGACCCCGAGACTAAGACACGCCCGACGCGCGAGTACAGCGCTGTGATCAGTAAGCTACTGGAGGATCTAAATCAATGACATCGAGGACAGGACTCGAAGGAGTCAAGCTGACCAGGCCACCAAAGGGGCCAGAGCTTCCCCAGGAAGAGGAAGAGCCGAAAACAGAGGCTCCGCCTAGCACAAAGAAGCGATGGAAAAGAAGTCTGACTGTGGCCTTCACTAGTGAGGAGATTCCTCATCGACTGCGTGATCTCGCCCTTGAATGGAACCTTTACGCTCCCGACGGCAAGAGTCCCGCAGTATCTTATCTGGTCGAGTATCTCCTGCTGCCCAGACTGGAGGAGGCAGAGCAGGGCGAGCTTGCACCTCCTCCTCGTGGTTGGCGAGCCGACCGACGATCCACAGAAAGCCCGTAGAGCTCCAAAAATGGGATTGTGGAGGATAGTGCGTCGATATTTTTCAGGGCATGCTGGGGTAGTCAAGACTAGTCAAGACTAGTAGTCTTGACTAGTCAAGTGGTAGTCAAGCGGGGTAGTCAAGACTAGTCAAGACTATGCAATTTTTCTAGGAGCGCACTGAGAAGAAGTTGATCAAAGTTAGGTGGACAATCCAGATACCATCATTGGGGTGTTTGCAAGTTTGCGGGGGGGGACAAGTTAGCGAAGAGTAAGGAAGCCAGGAAGCTACTGTCTGAAACGCTTGAATTTTAACTGAAGCCTTACCGGGATTTTACTACCATCGCTGAGCAATCTCACGTTCATATTCAGGGAAGTAACGGCTGATAACGGTCAGATCGAAGGAGCGCAGGATAGCTTCCTTGGGTTCACGCTCCAAGAGGAAACGGAATGATTCGGCCACCAACGTTTCGGCATCAACTTGGTTGCCAGACAGCCGTTCGTAGTCGGACTGCTGGAGTGTCACGCGATGGTTGGTTTCTCCTCCTCTTTCCTTAACGGTCACCTGGAATTCATACGGCTGTCGTCCATCCGCTAGTTCTCCGCCATTCGTCCTTTGCACCTCTATCTTCGCCATTCTCAATCTCCTTTTTCACTTTCTTGATCAAAAACAAGTATCTTCTCAATATTCC
>CAZDYW010000458.1:0-2669 GCA_964509655.1 uncultured Anaerolineales bacterium | reverse complement strand
CCTACATTTTCTAGCTTTCAAGCACATCCAGGAGAATTGCAGCCGCTTGCTCGACCAGCTCGGCGCAGGAACCCAGCCCGCCCGGCGCGAGCACCAGGTTCTGGCGCAGCCTCGCGCATTGAGTCTCTCCAAACTGGGCCATGAAGCGCGTTCTGTAGCGCTTGGAGAGCGTGAACGCAGGTTGGTCACTTTCGGCGAGATTATCCCGGCCGCACAGCCCGCCGATGACCATCACCCCGCCGCTCAGCGCGCCGCACATCTCCTCTTGACTATCGCCGACCCCGCCAGCGAAGCCGGTCGCCATACGGGCGCATTGGGTCTCCAGATCGCCTAGCACATGCTCGCCCACGGCGAGCAGTATGGCCTCGGCTCAATGAAAACCGCGTCGGACCATATCACCAGCCCGCGCGGCTGTCTCCTCCCGTGAAGCTCTAGCTTTGGTCATGTTTTTCATTTCCACCTTCCTGTGCCCATTCGAGGTTGAAGAGCGCGTTCTGCAAAGTGCTCACCGCCAACTCGGCGCAGTGGACGTTTTCCTCCGGCAGGCCGTCCAGAGCTTGGAGCAGGTCGTCCGGCATGATCGCGTCAGCTTCCTCTAGCGACATCCCGGCCAGCATCTGGGTGAGCATACTGCCACAGGCCAGCGTGGCGCCGCATCCATCGGTGGCAAAGGTCGCTTCCGTTATCGCCGCGCCGTTCAAGCGCAGGTATATTTCCATTGTATCGCCGCACCAGCCGTGAACGATCCCCTTGGCGTCCGGCTCCGTCATACGGCCCAGGTTCTGGGGATTGTACGCTTCCTCAAGCGTTTTGGCCGAGTAAAGATCACGTTCCTGTGCGGCGATCTCCTCTTGCAATTCCTCTACCATACGGTCGAAGTCCATATTTCGCGCCTTGCCCCCCGCTCTTATTTGTGTTATTTGAGGGCCTCGATGCGGCCCATTACCTCGCCCAACTGCTGTTGTAACATCTCGACCTCTTCCCGCAACCGTCCGGCTTCATCTTCCTCATATTCCCCATCGTCGGTTTCGCCGTGGGCGTGTTCGACGCTCTCGCGGCAAGGCTCAGCTCCCTGCAACGCGCCGCCCAGGTATTGCTCAAGCGCGTGGCGCACCATGCCAGAAGCGCCGGTCACCGCCTGGATGTCATATTGCTGGAAGAAGGAGATGGCGCGTCTCCCCATCCCGCCGGTGAGCATCACGTGGGCACCTTGGCCCTGGATGAAGCCCGGCACCTGTCCCGGCTGATGGCTGCTGTAGTAGGGGTTCTCCACTGCGTTCACCTGCTGCACCTCACGCTCGTCGAGGTCCACCAGGATGAAGTAGGGACAGCGCCCGAAGTGGGGGCTGACTACACTATCTAATCCGTCGTTATTATCCGCGGAAACCGCTATGCGCATTTGTTATTCTCCTTTCTCTAACTGATCGAGCCGATCCATTACCTCGGCTAATTGTTTGCGTAGATCACCGGCCATATCCTTCAAGGTGCCGATCTCTTCCTCGCGCGAGGGGGATGATGGCGCCGGTGATGGTGCAGCGGCGGGCGAGGCCGATGTAGTCATATTACGTCCTCTGCCCATGCCCATGCCACGTCCCATACCACGTCCCATGCCGCGCCCCATTCCGGCGTGTGCCGCGCTGGTGGCGCTTCCGGCTGTGGAAAGGCGCCCGGCTTTGTGGGCCTCGGCGGCCTGGCGCACCGTTCCGCCATCGAAGAGGTAGACGGGCACGTTGGCTGATTGGAAGACGTTGAAGGCATTGGGGCCTACGTTTCCGGTGACCACTGCCTGTGCGCCCTGCTCCACGATGAACTGCGCCGCTTGAATGCCCGCCCCACCGGCCGCGCCCATAGCCGGATTATTGACAGCCTCAAACTCCATTGTATCCGGATCGACGAAAATGTACACCGGGCAGCGCCCAAACATAGGGCTAGCCGGTGAGTCAAGATTAGGTCCGTTGGATGTGACAGCGATTTTCATAGTTATAAGCCTCCTAGCTTTATGTGATTTGCTTTCCTAGTCAATGATAGGTATAATCTGACAAGATCGACTGCGTGAAGAATGCCAACATAAGGTTGGTTATCCTCACGCAGTTGAGGGCTCGGGGCGGGTGGCGACTTTAGGGATAATGTCACCCGCCCCGAAGCTTTGTGTGGCCCGGCACAGCGATTAGAGCTAAAGCCGGCCACGCCGTTTTACGCTTCTCTCTCCAGTTCCTCGATGCGGCTGGTGATAGCTTCCAGTTGATCCTTCAGCCATTCAGCCTGCTCGCGGAGGAACTCGGTCTCCTGCTCCGGGGACGGCTGCGCGGCATAGGGACCGTAAGGCCCTGCCATCGGCGCCCCCCAGGCCGGTGCGTATCCAGAACGGGCCCAGCCTGGCATGCCGGTGGCGTGATACCAATTCCGGTGTCGCCATCCGCGCCCCCAGCCGCCTCGACCACCTCCCCAACCACGCCCCCAGCCCAGTCCAAAGCCTCGACCGGGAACTGGGTTCGCGAAGCCGGGGCCTTCGTACCCGGCGCAGTAACCGGCGCCGCGTCCCGTCATAGGGCCTTGCCCCATGGGTCCAGTTCCATCTCCTGCTGGCATATTATCTCACCTCCTGTGTCTCAATTCTAGTTGCTTCGTTCTATTACATTCCTTCTTCTTTACCAACGACCGCGGCCACG
>CAZDYW010000457.1:1170-2672 GCA_964509655.1 uncultured Anaerolineales bacterium | reverse complement strand
ATTCTCAATTCTCAATTCTCTATTCTCGGCCTCGCGCTCAGCACCTTGCTTATCACGCCTCTCTCACGCCCGTTCTGGGCCCACCTGCCGCTGCTGCCGATGGTGCAATTTCCCTGGCGCTTCCTCTCGGTACAAGCGCTATTCGCCGCGCTGCTCATCGGCGTCATCCCAGGAATAGAGAAACCAGGGGTCTTTGTTTTCGCCGCGCTCCTGGCCGCCACCCTGTGCGTGACCGGAATGATCGGCCTGCAGCCCGAATATCTCCCCATCACCGCCGAGGATGTCACCGTCGAGCGGCTGCAACTATATGAGCTATTCACCGACAACATCGGCTCCACCATCCGCAACGAGTATCTGCCGCGCTGGGTGGAGCCGCGCCCACACACCGGCCCGGCCCTGTTCGATCCCGATGCTCCGCCATGTCCCATTCCCGTCGGCGAGGGCGATGAGATAGTGAAAGCGGAGCGAAGCATGCTTCAACCGACGCGCCGCGTCTGGAAAATTGAGACCGGTCACGCTGGCGCCTGGGCAGCCTTCCCACTCCACTACTGGCCCGGCTGGCAGGCGACGGTGGATGGAACATCGGTCGAGGTGGAACCAGCGCCCGATTCGGGTTATCTCATGCTCCACTTGCCACCCGGCGAGCACACCGTGAAAATTAAGTTGGGCCGCACCCCTCTGCGCCTGGCCGCCGAACTGACCTCATTGATCACAGCCATCCTGCTCTCCCTCAAAACTGTCCTAGGTTTCAAGTTTCAAGTTTCAAGTTTCACATTTTACGCTTCACGTTTTACGTTTCACGTTTTACGCCTTACGCTCTACGCTCTCCCCGCCATCCTCATCCTTCTCAGCCCCCACCTTCCCGCCGCCGACGCCACCGACTTGACGATGGATTTCGAGGCAATGCCCTACCTGCACCACAATCCCGACGGCGTGCGGCTCGGCTCGTGGCGGATGACGGGCTATCGCTACAGCGCCGACCAGATCGCGCCGGGGGAAACGCTATCCGTGACGCTCGAAGGGGAAATGCTGACCGATGGAGCCAACTTGAACTTGCGCCTGGTCTCGCCGGCCTCGGTGCGCCAAGATGAACTCCCCGCGCTGGCCCAGGCCTCAGCACCGACGCCGGACGCAACGCTAAAACTGACCGTGCCCCCCAACGCCGCCCCCGGACTGTACCTGCTCCAGTTAACGGGTGGAGAGGAAACGCCGAAGGCTGAAGTTTCAACCCGCTATCTCCGACCGGTCTGGGTGTGCAGCTCTCCCACTTCCTCTGGCCCAGTGCTTGAGACGTTCGCCGATGGAGCGCTGCGCCTGCACAACGTCGGGGCCACACAATCCACGCCCGACCGACTCGACATCCATCTCGATTGGTCCGCCGCCAGGCCGGTCGCCGCTAACTACAAACTCTCCCTACGGCTCAGCGATGCGAGCGGCGACGAGTGGGCGCGTCTGGACACTCAGCCCGGCTACGGCTTTCTGCCCACCAGCCTGTGGCCCGT
>CAZDYW010000457.1:0-1070 GCA_964509655.1 uncultured Anaerolineales bacterium | reverse complement strand
CGCCCCTTTCGCGACCGCTATGTGCTCTCGCTGCCGGAGGGGATCCCCCCTGGAGAGAACTATCGCCTCGCCGTGATTCTCTATCGCGCTGCGAGCAGCGAGAGCGTGGGGGAACATCGGGCGGCGGTGTCATTGGAGCGCTTCACCCTGCGCCCGGACGCGCCGATTGTGGCACGCTTCGGGGATGATCTGGCGCTGAGCCGCCTGGATGCACCGGCCCAAGTGCAGCAGGGGGATAAGCTGAACTTGACCGCCTACTGGCTCGCCCTCAGTCGGCTTGACATTCAGCCCGCCGAGGATTATGTCGCCGAGTGGCGCATGACTTTGGAGCGATCAGGAACCGCTATCTCGACCACGTCGCCGCTGGCCCACGAAGTGACGCCGAGCACCTGGCCCGCCGGAGCATGGGTCGCGGATCGATCCGCGATCTCCATCCCGTCCACCGCGCCGACGGGCGCCTACACCCTCTCGCTGAGACTACGCGCAGCGGAAACCGGAGCGCCGCTCGGCGTCTACACGCACACGCAAAAGGTACGGGTGGAGGGGCGCGAACGGGTCTGGGAGCTGCCGCCGATGGAGCATGAGATAGGCGCTTGCTTCGGGGGAATGATCGAGTTAGCCGGTTACGACCTGGCGCGGGAGGGGGATGCGGGGCACGCCCTCGCCCTGAAGCTCCATTGGCGGGCGCTGGCGGAGCCGGATCGACATTACATGTTCTTCGTCCATCTGGCCGATCAAGAAACCGGTCAGCCCGTGGCGCAGGTTGACGCGATGCCGCGTGGCTTCACTTATCCCACTGGCCTGTGGGCACCGGACGAGGTCATATCAGATGAAGTGAGGCTCTCGTTGGAGGGCGTGCGGGCCGGGCGGTACGATCTGGCCGTCGGGTGGTATGATCCAGAAACGAAGCAGCGCCTCCCCGCTTTCGGCAAAAACGGAGAGAGGCTGCCCGATGATCGGTTACTTCTGCCCGAGGAGATCGTGGTGCCTTAGAGGGGATACAGGGAATCGTCAGCGCCCCGCCAGCCACGCGCTGATCAGCGTCACGATCTCGCCGCTGTTGGCCAGCC
>CAZDYW010000456.1:0-2672 GCA_964509655.1 uncultured Anaerolineales bacterium | reverse complement strand
CACCACAATGGCATTGTGGGGGTCGAGGGTTCGAGTCCCTCCGGGTCCACTTTTTACATTCCAAAGGCTATGATCGGGAATAGTAAGCCATCCCCACAGCGAGCTGGGAAAAACCAGGTGGAAGCCCAGCAACTGGCGCCCAGGGGAGCGCCGCACAAGGCTGAACTCGCCCAAGAGCCGCGCCGGTGAAGCTGGTTCAGTGTTCAGGTTTTTTTCTGGTGACTGGCGAGTAGCTAGCGACGAGTGGCCCCCGTTAGCGGGCTGAGAGTGGGATGTCTTTCCCCGTTCGGGAGGCCGTCCAATCAGGGTGGTACCGCGGAGTCCCTTCGCCCCTGAGCGAAGGGACTTTTTTCATGTCTTTGTTTTGGTGATTTTGCAGGAAATGAATTTGATTCCACCGGCCTGAAGAGCCGGTGCTGGAATTATTTTGTGAGATTACCAGCACCGTCTGTTTCACGGCGGTGCGACAAAGCATTTTTTTATGCAAAAGCTGAGATGATTTTGCCGCGAGGAGTTTTTATGAAAATCGAAAATTTGCCCCACACCACAGTCTCACATCTGATTCGGTCGAGTGATCTCAATCATCACGGGACGCTGTTCGCCGGGCGGATGTCGGAATGGGTGGTGGAGGCGGGCTTCATCGGCGCGCAGCGGGCGCTCGGCATAGATCCAGCCCATCTGGTCTGCCTTAAAATCCACGGATTGATCTTCACCAAAGGCGCGACCAACGGCGACATCATCGAGCTGCGAGTTCAAGCCGCCCATGTGGGACGCACCAGTATCACCGTCTACCTCGAAGCATTCGTCCCCCGCCAAAGCTCCGAACCGGCCCTCGATGGATTCATCACCTTCGTCTGTGTGAAGGATGGGCATTCGGCCCCACACGGCTTGCAAGTCGAGCGCCCCACTGAGGGCCAGGCGTTACAGCATTGGGATGAGGTGGAGCGTCTGCGAGCAAAGTCTTCCTCATAGTAACTCGCTGAGTGAAAAGCGCGATAGGAGGTGCAATGATGGCGACGCAAGTGAAAGAAATGGTGGAACAAGTGGTCGTGGCTGAATTGCCTCGTTGGGTTGAGGCTCATCCCGCGCTGCGCACGCGCTTGCGCGAGGCTTTCGTCGCTGAGGAAAGCGCAAGTCCGCTGCAAATGACCTACGACGATTTCCTGAATTGGGTTGACGAGGACACACTAATTGAGTGGGAAGCTTTACCCGGCAATGAAGAAGAAATGGGGGTGTTGATAATGACGAGCCCGGCTAGTAATAAGCATCAGGACATTGCCCGATTTTTGACATCGGCTATGAGCATCTATGTCGAGACTTATCAATTAGGCGTAGTGCGTCCCGCCCCCTTCCAGATGAAGTTAGAGCATAGCGGGCGAGAACCGGATTTGTTGTTCGTGGCACAGGAGCATCTGGACCGTTTGCGCGAGGTCTACCTGGATGGGCCAGCTGATCTGGTGGTGGAGATTATCTCGCCGGAAAGTGTGCAGCGTGATCGTGGAACCAAGTTCATAGAGTACGAGGCCAACGGCGTGTCGGAGTATTGGCTCCTGGACCCCATCCGGGAATGGGCGGAGTTTTATCAACTTGAGGCTGGGCGATATCGCCTCTCGTTTCAGGGGCGGGAGGGGGAGTACCATTCTGACGAATTGGATGGGTTCTGGCTGCGCGTGGAGTGGCTGTGGCAAGAGACGCTGCCCGCCGTCGAGGAGGCCATGCTGGAAATCGGGGGAGAGGCATACGCCCGAAAATGGATCGCGCGGCTGCAAGCGCATGGCTTCTTGGCGGAGGGCGAGCAAAGGGCTAGAGGAGACGCTTGATGGAACAAGTAGAACTGGAATCTGGCATCTTTCACCTACAAAGCGGCTCCAACCTGGGGCTGATCGTGCGAGATGGCCGCGGCTTGCTGATCGACACGGGGCTGGATGACGACGCCGGTCGGCGTGCGCTGCGCATCGCCGAGGCCCTGGAAGTCAAGCTGGAGGCGATAATCATCACCCACGCCCACGCCGACCATTTCGGTGGGGCCAATTATTTGCAGCGCCGGCTGGATTTGCCGGCCTACGCCCCAGCGACGGAGAGCTCGATGATGGAGAGCCCCATCATCGAGCCGCTCTATCTCTTCGCTGGCGCGGCCCCCATCGACGAACTGCGCCACAAGTTCACGCTGGCTCCCGCCTGTCGCGTCGACCACGTGGTGGAGGCAGGTCCGCTGGAGATCGGACCGTTCCAGGTGGAGGTGATTCCGCTGCCCGGTCATGCGCTCAATCAGATCGGCGTGGCAGTGGGCGAGGTCTTATATTGCGCCGATGCGCTCTTCCCGGAGGAGACGCTCCGCAAGCACAAGGTGACCTTCTGCGTGGATTTAGACGAGACGCTGAAGACGTTGGAGCGCTTGCCGGAGCTGCCCTACGCCCACTTCGCGCCGGGACACGGGCCGGCCTACGGAGCCGGAGAGGAAATCGAGGACATCTGCGCCGCCAATCGAGAGCGGCTGGAGGAGGTGCGGGAGCAGGTACACTCCGCGTTGGGTGAGCCGAGAGGGACAGCGGAAGTGGTGAAGGCCATCGCCGATCATTTCGGGCTGCGGATGAAGACCGCGACGGCCTACTACCTCACGCGCACCACAGTGCTGGCGGCGCTCTCTTCGTTGGAGCGGGCGGGGGAAGCGG
>CAZDYW010000455.1:0-2686 GCA_964509655.1 uncultured Anaerolineales bacterium | reverse complement strand
ATTTTTAGAGCTAGCCTACGACGCCCACGGTGTGCGGATTTACACTTCAGCATCCTCGAACGGATCAAGCTAGACGCAGGCCATCGGTAACTTTTGCGCCTTACGCATTCACACGCTTAGCCTCTTTCTCCTCCTGCGGGAGCGGACCAGTGACGACGCGGAAGCCGATGCGGTTTGAGCGGTGGTTGACGTGGCTGTAGTCGCGGGCGAAACAACGGGCATCCTCTGCGCGGAAGTTCCAAGACCCGCCTCGGATCACAATCTGACTCTCTCCGGAGCGCGATATCGTCCACTCCCACACATTGCCGGCGCAATCGAGCACTCCATAGGGGCTGGCTCCGTTCGGATATGCGCCCACCGGCGTCGTGCTGCCGATGCCGCTCTCGCGCACATTGGTCCGTCGGGGATCAAATTCATCTCCCCATGGGTAAGTGCGCCCGTCCTCGCCTCGCGCGGCTTTTTCCCATTCCTCCTCGTTGGGCAATCGCACCCCGGCCCATTCGCAGTAGGCGCGAGCATCCTCCCAACTCACCAGCACGACCGGGTGATTGGCTTTGCCCTCTGGGTAGGTGCGTTCCTGGGGGTTCCAATTGTATGGTTCGGCCCAGGCCTCATCGGTATAAGGCACGGGGCGGAAAGGGTTATCGGCCAAGAAGCGGGCATATTGCGCGTTCGTGACCGGATAGCGCCCGATGCGGTAGGCCATCACGTAGGTCGATTCGGCCTCTTTCCCCTGCTTGAACTCGCCGCCGGGGATGTTCACCATCTGGTCCAATTCGCGAGGGTCACCAAGGTAGGCCAAAGCGGTAGCAGCCGAGATGCGCTCTGACTGGCTGACCTCAGCCAGAGGAAGTCGCTCGTCCTGTGGGGCGTGTTTGTCCTCGGTCTCCAGTAGTTGCGCCAATGCCAGAGCGTATTCCTCAGTCAATCCCTCATCTCGCACGGCGGCGATACCGGCCTGTAGCCGGGTGGGGTCGTTACTCAGGAGGTCCTTCCACAGCCGCTCAGTCTTATTTTCTGGGGGCTGCTCGGCCTCCTCGCTGGTCGTGCGGGTCAGGTAGATGTATGTGTTTACTTGGTCACGGGTCAAGTCGGCGAAGAACGGCTCCACACGCAGCATGCTGAGCAGCGGCTTGTAGCGCAGATAGCGGTCGATCAGCGTGCCCGTAGAGTTTTCAGGGGTTTTATCTCCTATAGCTGATGACTCAGCCGCCGACTTTTCGGCCGCGGAGATGGCGAATTGCACTTCTGCTCCCTCGCGAGCGGCTCGCTCCAGATCTTGGATCAAGTTGGGGTACTCCATCAAATCCCGGTAGAGGTCGCGATAGCGGGCCTGAATGACTACCATTTTGGCCAAAAGCTCTGGGGTGATGGATTCGAGCGTATCGGCTGCCTCGCGGCGCTGGGCCAGCTTCAGTAGCAAGCGGAAGATGTTGAGCGTGCGCTTTACCACCCGAGGGTTCGGCTCCAGCCCCAGCGCTAGAATGTCCCGGCAGCCAGGTGATAGCTGGGTGTCTTGCTGACCGATGAAGTCGGCGATGCGATCCCCCTCCAGCGGTGGGAGATGGAAGGGAAGCTGCACGATTTTCTCCAGGTAGCTTTGCCCCGTGATGGGGATAGAGTGCTTCGATTCGGGATGTTGATCGTCTTCCTCCGCCACCAGATAATCGGCATACTGCACTTGGACGACGCGCTCAATGACATCGCGATCCACGGCGATGAAGAAAACGCAGCCCGGAACGTCGAGGAACAGCTTGATCGCCTCCAGAACCTCCACCGCTCGCTCCGGTAGGCAACGATCCAGGTCGTCGATGAAGACTACCAGCAAGCCGTTGCGATCCTGGATATACTCCCGCACCAGATGGGCGAAGCCACCCCTGAACTCCTCCAGCAGGGTCAACTGTCGGCGGTAGATCTCGGTGCGCTCTTTTTGGAAAGCGGATATAACGTCCTCCAGTGAGCCTTTCTTGTCCTGTAGTGACTTGGCGAGCTGGATGACGGCGCCGGTGCTGGGAATGATGGAAAGTCCAAGTCGCATCGCGCCCTTTCCCAGCGCTGGCCAGTCGACCTGGAGCGAGCCCGTCTCGACACGTTGCACGTCAGTGTAAAGGCGCGTGCGCCAATCCTCGACCGCTTGGGCATCTTTCTTGTTCAGTTGGTCACTCTTCAGCGCTTCAAGCACGCGCAGCAACAGCGCCCGCCAGAGCGCCCCTTCGTCCCGCTCATACTGCCAGGCGTTGAACCAGACGACGCGAGCCCAGCGGTGGTGCTCTGTGCGGCGGTCGTCTAACTGCTCGGCCACCAGGCGCATTAAGCTGGTCTTACCGCTGCCCCAGGGGCCGAAAATGCCGATCGTGATCGGCGTACCGGTGGTCAGAACCACTTCGGTCAGGACATCGGCGTAGTGGGAAAAGTTGAGTTGATCCTGGCCCAAGTGCTGAATGGCTTGATCGGTCCAGGAAGCGTGTGCTTTCGCTGTTACCGGCGATGTGATCTCGTTGGTAATCTCGCCTTCCGCTTGGTGATTCTGCTGCGTCATCGGGATGTCCTCCTCCAAAATTGATGTGGGATGGCTTTCTGTAATCGTGTAAAGTTTATCATTTTTTGCCGATTTTACCAGAATCTGGTTGCAGGTTGCAAGTTGCAAGTGGGTTTCCGCGTGCTACCTGGGTTTGATGGATAGGGA
>CAZDYW010000454.1:0-2696 GCA_964509655.1 uncultured Anaerolineales bacterium | reverse complement strand
CAAAGAAGGTAGTCTGGGCCGATTTGACAAATAAACATCGATGCCGATAATAATTATGTAGGCTATAAGAATTGCCCTCAACAAACTATCCCCCACAATTGAGGAGAGATTGTTATGACAAAAGATAAATCCGTTTTGAGCCCCGAAGGTGCCCAAAAACTGATGGAGGGAATGGCGCTTACTGATGATGAGAGAGCCTTGTTGTTGGCTTTGGTCAGCGTGGGTGCAGAGACTGGCCAAAAGCTTGAGGCAGAGGAGCAAGTTGCTGTTGATAAGTTGAAGGCCCAAATAGAGTGCTATGACATCGAAGAACTCACCGAGGCGGTGGAGCACTTGGTCACTGCAAAGACACAGAAGGGGCGCGAAGTAGAGTGGCCGGAGCTAAAAAAGGTACTTCGAGAGCGGCGCGGCTCAGAAGGGGAAAAATAGAGACCAGTTCGCTTCCCTGTATCAGAAAAGGGACAAGCTAACCCTCCTCCGGGAGCTTGAGTAAATTACGGGCTGCTTCTGGAAAAACTTCACGTGCCTTGCCACCCGAAGGCTGGGGACCAACGACTTCGTTATCTTCCAAAATATCCATCAAACGCGCGGCCCGTGTGTACCCGATGCGCAGTTTGCGCTGCATCAATGAGATTGAAGCTCGATTCTCCTTCAATACGAGTTCAATCACATCGGGTAACAATTCATCCTCATATTCTATGCTTGGTTTCTTATCCTCCATCTCCCAAAGCGGCGGTTGAACCGGTTCCCCTGCTCTCTCCTCTTTTGGAAGAGCTTCCTCTTTCCAGTAGCGCACTAACCGATGCAATTCCTTATCGGAGACAAAGGTTCCCTGCAAGCGCATCGGCGTGGGAGCATCGGGTGGAAGGAAGAGCATATCTCCTCTACCCAGTAACTGCTCGGCGCCCGCCATGTCTAGGATAACGCGTGAATCGACGGATGAAGCTACGTTGAAGGCGATGCGTGCCGGAAAGTTGGCCTTGATTAACCCGGTAACCACGTCGACGCTGGGCCGCTGTGTGGCGATTATCATGTGGATGCCGGTCGCTCGCGCCATTTGTGCGATGCGGCAAATGGATCGTTCCACCTCATGTGGTGAGACCATCATCAGGTCGGCCAGCTCGTCCACGACAACCACGATGTAAGGTAAGCGCTTTTCTCCCTGACGCGGCGCGACTCGTCTGTTGTAATCCACGATGTGAGAGGAGCGTGTCTCTGAAAAGCGTCGATAACGGGCATCCATTTCCTGCAATATCCAGTTGAGCACCCCGGTCACCCGCTCCATATCGACCACGACATCCGCTAAAAGATGGGGTATGCCATCATAACCCGTCAACTCAACTCGCTTGGGATCCACCATCAAAAAGCGCAGTTCGCTGGGCGTGTTTTGCAAGAGCAGTGCGGCGATGATGGCGTTGAGGCAGATCGATTTCCCTGATCCAGTGGCTCCAGCGATGAGCAAATGGGGCATCTTGTCCAAATTGGTGACGACCGGATTCCCGGAGACATTCTGCCCCAGACACAGGCGCAGCTTGGATTTGCGCTTGGTGAAAGCCTCGGATGTGATTACATCCCACAGCGCTACCATGGCGGATTCGGGATTGGGTATCTCAAGGCCGATCAGATGTTTTCCGGGAATGGGCACCTCGACGCGTACCGACTTGGCCTCCAGGGCCAGCGCTAGATCATCAGCTAGAGAGGTGATGCGGCTGACCTTGACTTTCCTCTCCTTGCCGCTTTTATTGATCACCAATGGCTCAATGCCGAACTGGGTCACGACCGGTCCGTGGTTGATCTCTTGAACCCTCACTGGCGCACCGAGGCTCTCCATCGTCTCCTCAATGATGCGCGCCTGCTGGCGCAAGATCGAGGCGCTTATTTCATGGTCGTTGCCAGGCTCAAGAATTTCCTCTATCGATGGAAGGCTGTGTGGCTGACTGTCATCGACGGTGTGGGAACGAATCGGAGCGGCAGGACGCGGCGAGGGTTTAGGTGCAATCTTTGGCTTCTTCGCCGGTGGAGTTTTCTGAGGTTGAGGAGAAGGGGCGGGTCGCTCGGTGACTTGTTCCTCCACAGAAGGTTCTGGAACTATGTGCCGATAGAGGCCAAGTTGTCTTAAAAGATGCTGGAAGGCTCTGGCTAAGGATTTAGCTAAGATGTCCGTCAGTGTGATCTCGAAGGTGAGCGCGATGAGGATCAGCCACCAGGTGAGAAGCGCGACGATTAGTCCCGCGCTGCCCAGCCCCATCAACAAAGGTCGAGTCAGGGCCGCCCCCAGATGGCCGCCGCCGAATCTTGCATCGGCTGCCTTCGAGAGATCACCGTCAAACAGGATCAGCGCAGTGGGAAAGTGAAGCGTGACCAATAGGGTCAAGTAGCCCACAATCGCACCAAATACTTGTTGCGGCTTCACGTTTGGGAGCTTGTCGCCGAAACGGCGCAGGATAAGCCATAGGCCCACCGCGCCGAGGAGTATAGGGATCAGGTAGGCGCCCCAGCCGAACGCCCAGCGCAGCACGCCCAGCCACCAGGTTGGGATCACTCCGTGGTTGGCGGAAGGGAAGCTGAGAAGGGTCAGGCCTGCGATAGCGAGGAGGAAATAGCCCAGTATATCGAGCCATTGGTCAAGATCGAGATCGAGTTTGAGGGCGAGATCGGGCAGTAGCCGTCGTAGGCCCTTCTTCTTGCGTCGCTTT
>CAZDYW010000453.1:0-2701 GCA_964509655.1 uncultured Anaerolineales bacterium | reverse complement strand
AAGCAAGCTGACTTTCGCGCGTCTATTTATAGCACAAATGCGGCGATATGTCCAATAGCATGTCGTTCACCGGATGATCTCTTCGGGAAGGGTCAAACGGTCTTTCCAAGCGGTGAAATCAGCGGGGGCATCGCTTATGTTCAAGCGCTCACCGGTGTCAGGGTGGTAGACGCCGACGCCCAGTCGATAGCTTCCTGGCGCGATGTCCTTCAGCGAAAGGTCAACTTCATCGCTCACTATCTCCCCGACCTCCCACCAGGTTGTGGGATAGGCCCAATCGCGGGGCATCCAGTCGACCTGCGAAGCTAACTTCCCGCTCTCCTGCTCGTATAGGTGGATGAAGAACTTGTACAAGACGCTCATGCGCCGAAGCGCTCGCCAATGGAGAGTGATCTGAGCTGTATCTTCTCTCACCTCCAGGTCATATCCCAGCAGTCTCAATACGGGCTGCTCCGATGCCCCAGAAGGGGCGCTGAAAGTAGCGTCCACTGTTCGAGACATAGCCGGGGCATTGAACCTTCGCTCTGGCGCCGACATCACGACCTCTCCTATCTCCACACTATCGCCCGCCGTCTCGCCGTTCCCCTCGCGCACGAGCGTCGCCGTGACCTTATGCACTCCATCCTCCAGCCAAGGATCGATCTGCAAGGCATATGCATCACGCACGATGGCATTGGCTGGCCATTCTCCCGTAGGCCAATCGGGAGAGACCGCGAATTGCTTTGCCTGTTCCTTCTTCCCATCTTCGTCCACCAGAGCTACCTCAACTGCGAAATCAGACTCTGAAGGTGCCACCGTTCCCCAGATCACCTGCAACTCCAGCACAGCCTCTGGACTGACGGTCTCCGTGGATAGATCGGCTTCGATCAATCCGATTCCTGTTCCCAAGCGGTACTTCAAAGAAAAATCCTGCCCTGCTACTGGCGTCGTGGAATAGACTACGACCTCATCATCCTCATAGCATGGCGAGGCAACCAGATAAGAGCGCCATTCAGTCAGTTGATCGGGAGAGGCAAACTCTTTGTGCAGCACAAGGTAGCGAAAACCTGCATCGGCCAGCAGCGATAGCTGACGGGATACATCGGGTAATTTGGTGTTGACCTTCCCGCTAAAGTAAACGGCCTTAACCAAGGGGACTGATGAGACAAAGTCAAGTGCGTTAGAGGGAAGCCGCGAGATATGTCCCGTCATCAATGGATGACCATGCACGGTCTGGTAGAACATGTAGGTTTCGGCATTTTGCCGATCGCCTGGCAGACCCGCGATGGCGAAGTCACCCGGCTCGTCGCCCAACGTGCGGTAAAACGCGGGCACCTGAGTCGAAATCGTCTCTGCCGGGAGGCTCAGGTAGTCAAAGAGAACGAGCAGCGAAAGCAAACCCCACAGTTCCATTGAGCGTCTCTGCCCCAGGCGCTCTTTGAGCACGATAGCTCCGTGTGCTGCCAACATTGCCATCGGCAAGGCCAGGAGCACGCTGAAGCGGTGAGGTTTGCGCATGATGCGCATTGGAAGAGTTCCCCCGATCAGTCGAGAGGGCATGGGAATCGCAGGGTAAGAGTGGCGATCAATACGCAGCTCTGGGCCTAGTGCAATGAGAAAGGCTATAAGTGCAAGCACAATCCATAGCCTTGTCTCCGATCTGCGCCAAACAATGGCAAGTATCACTAAGGCCAAGACAGCGTATCCCAAAAAGTGGCTGTTTGGTATACGCTTGGGGATCTCCATAGTCTTGGAGATGCGCCAGCGTGTGTATTCCAATCCATCGAATAGCGGAGCTAATGGATGATTGATGGGTGGCACGATAAAACTTATTAGATCCGTCTCCGTACCCACCGGTTTATCCAGATTGGGACTAGCTTCCGAATCTCGCAGCACCAAGTCACGAGCGACGGGGTAGAAGGCCGGGGCAACGAGAACTAAGGCCACAAATGCCGCCAGGCTCAGCATACCTACCGTTCTCCATGACCAGCGCTCTCGCTTCTCAAAAAAGCTGAAGGCGAGATACACGCTCACAGCCAGGCTGGTAGGGATCAGCATCTGCCAGCGTGAGAGGCCGGTCAACGCCATAGATACCCCCAGGCACAGAGCGTGGCGCAAGCGACCTCTTTCCCGTATCAACTTGATCGTGAAAAACACCACCAGTATCAGCCATTGTGTAGAAATCAAGTTGGGATGACTGTAACCTAAGAAACGGTAGGGCCAAAAGCCGTGAACGAGCCCGGCTATGAAGGCGGGGCCGTTGGACTTTAATAAATAGCGAGCCAAGAGAAACATTGTAAAAGCGGACAACGCGACATTGGCCAAGTAGACCAAGTTGTAGGCCGCGATGCCTCCGATAAAAGGCTCCAGCGCAAGCCAACCCGCGATATTTGTCCAGCCAAAGTTGTGATAGACGAGACTGGTCGTCTGGGGATAAAAGAGCAACCGTGTAGAGTAGAGGCTGCCGCCCTCCGCCAGCACCCGCTTGACCCACCAACCGTTCCAATAGTGCACCCAGGCATCGTCGCCGAAGCCCACCAGGTGCGTGCTCAGCTGTACGATCACCGGGTAGGTCATCAGCAGGGTGATCAGGAGGTACACGATAAAGATCACCAGATAGAGAATCGGTTTCCGGCGCATTACTCCACCTCAACTATAGCCAGTGGGATCGCATCTGCAGGAAGCCGCGTTCCCTGTGCGTCGAAGGCCGGCGTGCGCTGCC
>CAZDYW010000452.1:0-2702 GCA_964509655.1 uncultured Anaerolineales bacterium | reverse complement strand
CGGCCAGCTCACACTCGATCAGGTCGGTGCGGCGCACGCGAGCCAGTGCCTCCTTGAGCGCCGGATCGTCGGTCAGCGCCTGGAGCGTCTTCAGCGAGGCCGGCCCCTGCAAGGCGATGTCGCGCTTCTCACGCTCGCCGCTGGCGGGATCTTTTAGATTGCGCAGCGTGGCTTGCGCCTCCACCTGGACCCAGGGGCGATCCGCGTCGATCAGCACGCGCTGCTCGTTGACCGCGTTGAGCCAATCCCAGTCCTTCTCCTCATTCGAGGCGTTGATCACTATGTAATAATGCTCGGCGCTGACGCGGTAGATGATGCCATCGTCGATTACGCTGCCATCGGGCTCGAGGAAATAGCCGTACATCGACTGCCCGTCCTCGATCCAGGCGGCGTAGTTGGAGAAGACCGTGTCCAGGAAGGTGGTGGCGTTGGGGCCGGTGACCTCGAAGACGCCCATGTGGGACACGTCGAAGAGGCCCGCCGCTTCGCGCACCGCCCGGTGCTCCTCGCTGACCGAGCTGTACCAGACCGGCATTTCCCATCCGGCGAAGGGCACCATCTTGGCCCCCATCTCCTTGTGGACCTCGTTGAGGAGCGTGCGCTTGAGCTCCTCATCCGGCTCCTCCCACTGCCAGACCTCGCGCTCCACCTGCGGCGCGAACTCCTCCAGAGAGGATTGCCCCACGAAGTAGAGTTTGTCCAGGTCGAAGCGCTCCGGATGGGCCTCGTAGAGCTCGACAGCGGGTGTCCCAGCTTTCGCCGCGCCATCGCTTACATCACTTTCCTCTGCCCTGTCCGCCTCCTCCACCAGAACCGGCCCCTGCACCTTGCGGTAGACATCCACCTCATCGAAGAGGGTGTAGCCATCGGCCAGGCCGCGCAGCCAGGCCTTGACCCGCTCGGCATTCTCCGGCGTAGGCGTGACGAGGAAACGGTCTCGGCCCCATTGATCCTGCTCTTCCCGCTCCACCACCACCTCGTCCAGCAAATTGCCTTGGCGGTCGAGCATGTAGGTGGTCAGCGAATCGCCTGGCTCCATTCCAAGCACGTTGGAGGTGACGACCTCGTCGATGTGTTGCCGCGCCCGCCAGCCGGTGACGCGCCAAGCGACGGGCTGAGGATCGGGCTCCTCGGCCAGGAAGGTGTAATGCGGATAGCCGCTCTTCTCATACTCGAAGTCGATGCCGGCCTTCTCGGCCAGTTCCGCCACGCCGCGCCGCACCTCCTCCAGGACGTCCAGATCGACCTTGCCGCGCGGCAGCGTGCCGATCAGTCCGTTGTAAGCGAAGGGCTTGACGTTGGTCAGCAGGCGATGGAGCAGCCCGGCGATGGTGTCCATATCCTCCTCATCCAGCCCGCGCTGCGTGAGCCAAGGCGTGCCCAGGCGTATGCCCGTCGCCAGCGGCGTCTCCTCGTCGCCGGGGATGGTGTTCTTGTTCGCCACCAGACCGACCAGGTCCATGATGCGCACTGCCGGCTCGCCCCAGACTGGATATTCGATGCCGGTGGGAGCGGCCTTGTCGGCGGGGATAGATTTCAGATCGATCAACATCAAGTGGGTGTTGGTGCCGCCGTAGGCCAGACGCAGCCCGCGCTTCTGCAAGCCCTCGGCCAGGGCCTTGGCGTTGGCCACGATCTGACGCTGGAGCTGCTTGAACTGCTCCGTCTGGGCGATCTCGAAGGCCACACTCATCGCCGCGAACTTGTTGACGTGCGGCCCGCCCTGCTCGCCGGGGAAGATGGCCAGGTCGATCTCATCGGCCAATTCCTGGTCGGTGGTCAAGATCGCGGCGCCGCGCGGCCCGCACATAGTCTTGTGCGTGGTGAAGACGGTCACGTCGGCGGTGCCGACCGGGTTGGGATAGACGCCGGAGGCGGCCATACCGGCCACGTGAGCGATGTCGGCCACCAGATAAGCGTCTACCTCGTCGGCGATGGCGCGGAACTTATCCCAGTCCGGGGCCCAGGGGTAGGAGGTGTAACCGGCGACGATCACCTTGGGCCGATGCTCCAGCGCCAGCTCGCGGATGTTATCGTAGTCCAGCTGCTCCGTCTGGGGATTGACGCTGTAGGAGACCACGCGGTATCGTTGGCCGGAGATGTTGAACTCGGAGCCGTGGGAGAGGTGACCACCCTGATAAAGGTCCAGGCCCATCAGCGTGTCGCCAGGCTCCAGCAGGGTCCAGTAGACGCCCAGGTTGGCCGCGGTGCCGGAGAGCGCCTGCACATTGACGTGGATGTGCTCCGGCAGCAGATCGCCGTGGGCGAAGAGCTGAGCGCAGCGCCGCTGGGCCAGGCACTCGACGAAGTGGACGTAATCGACGCCCTTGTAGAAGCGTCGGTCGGCGTAGCGGCGGTAGTAGGCCAACTGCCAGGGCGCGTCGTGCAGGCGCTCTTCGGGCTCGCGCGTCATCCGCGTCGGGGGGTAGCCCTCGGCGTAGATGTTCTGGAAGCGGGAGCCCAGCGCCGCGCGGACGGCCTGGGGTGCGTATGACTCTGAGGGGATGAAGATCAGCTTGCGAGCCTGTCGCTCATCCTCCCAGCGGATAAGATCATCGACGAACGGCGCGATGTCCGCCAGATCGTCGCGGAAAAGAAAATCTGATTTTGAAGATGCCATTTAGTAAACTCCTTCGTTTCTGAAATTGTTTGAAAGGTCGTTACTCAGAGACCCGTCTGAGTAGTCACGATTGTAATTCGTC
>CAZDYW010000451.1:0-2717 GCA_964509655.1 uncultured Anaerolineales bacterium | reverse complement strand
AGCACCACGTCCCAATTGCCGCTGTCCAGCGTGATGAAGTAATCGAGCAAGTCGGTGGCGAAGAGGTTGAGCGACTGCACCAGGTCATCGACCAGCAATATCGGGCGTATGTCTCGCCGCGCCAGGTCCTCGGCGATACGGCTCAGCGTGTCCGGGAGGTATTGTCCCTCCATCAGGTGCTCGCGGAAAGCGGTCAGCAGGTGATGGCGGAACTGCTCGTAGTCCAGGGGCACGGGCAGCGCCGTCTCAGATTTTAATTCGTCCAAGTCCTCTCGTGTCAATAATGTTATCGGTTCGCCCGTGTTCGGATCGGACTTCTCCAGAGTCGCAAGACTGCGGGCGATGTGCGGATGGATCCAGTCCAGCAACCGATAGTAGAGAGCGTTGATCTGCTCATCAGCGTCGAGGCAGCGCTCCAGCGCCGTGAGGAGCAGCAGCTTGGAAAGCGTCCGCGGTTTTTGTCGCGCATTCTCCCACCGTCGCCGGGTTGCATCGGTGAAGTAAGCATCCGAGAGCAGATGATGGAATCGCTCGGCGATGTGCATCACGTCCAGCTCGGTGCGTGGTATGCGCACGGTGAACTCAGCCCGCGCCGGGTCGCGACGCGCGATCATCACCTGTAGCCACTTCATCAACTCCGACTTGCCGGAGCCGGCCGCGCCGTAGAGCACAAAGACCCGATTGCCCGGCTGAACGCCCGAAGTGGTCAATATTTGATCCAAGGTCGCCGCCTCCGTGATAGTCTCCGACGGATGTTCCGGAGGAAAGCGGCGCAGCGCGACGGGGAAATGGGTCGCCAGGAATACATCTTCGCCGATCTGATAGCGCTGATCAGCGGTGGTGGCGAACACACGTAGCCCAGGCTCGCCCAGGCAAGGCCACAGGTCGCTAGTGATTTCCATCTTCGTTTCCCTTCCAGGCGATGCCTTTGTAGCGCTGGCGTCCGAAGTAGGAGCGCGTCGGCGAATCCTGTAGCGGGAACAGGTCGACTTCCCCTCGTTCAATCAGATGGAGCAAGGGAGCTTTCACTGCCTGGGCCATACCGTCATCAACTCTGGCGTAGGGAAGAACGAGAGCGAAGCAATCCTCCAGGAAGGACTGTAGCGTGCCTTCTCGCCTATCCCACTCAGCCAGAATAGCTTTTACCAGAGATGGACTATAGGCACACTGGAATCCCCCAGGCAGCCGACGTCCCACACCCAGAAAGGTCATCACGCGCTTCCAGGCACCGATCTTCTCCTTGCTGAGCCCTCCAGCATCCTCCACGGCTCGCAGTTGATTGGCTTCAGCGTGGAGGTCCGCCACAAACAGTCGGTCTGGCCTGATGAACAACTCGGTCAGGAGAAGCGTGTAGAGGGGATCAAGGGGATGATCGGGTGACGATTCGCACATCTCAAGGCGGCGCATTCCTTGGAGTACTTGGACGGTGAAAGATGTCTCGCTTGCTTGCGCAGAGACGCAATAGCCGCTTGCCGCGTCAAGCATAAGTGCAGACTCTAGAAACGCCAGTGCATCATCTATGCTTTGCGTCGAGGGAAGATCACCATCCGGTTGGCGAGCGATGAAGGCGGCTTGGACATCCTCTCTTTCAGGCTGAATACCTTCGGCATTACGTTCGAGGACGTAGCGATAGACTGCTTCCAACTCAGGGCCATAGACGGTTCTGAAGAGCATTCCTGTCACCTCGATGTGATGGAGTCTGTGGAGTCTGTGCGGACCGCTTTCTGTGCTTGACGGTGAGGTTCGACTATGATACCATCTTGCTCACATCAGTCAAGTTCTCAATTGCGAACAAGGTGGCGACCGATGCGCTTCTATGTCAGTTGGTATCCCGGCGATCCCTGGTATCCGCGCTATGACGGTGACTGCGCGATGCTGATCAGTGTCTCATCGGTCAGCAAGGTATGGTCACTGGGGGAGTTCGATAAAATGCCACGTTACTTGATGCTCGACAGCGGGGGATACCGTTACGCCAGCGCTCCGGGAGAGCGCCCCAACCCGAAGGAGATCTTCGAGCGACAGTTGCGCATCATTGAGGGCCACGAAGTAGAGACCATCTTGTGTGCATTGGATTATCCAATCATAGATCCAGGCGCGAGTCCCAATCAGAAGGATCGACACATTGACCAAACCGTCGCCTATGCCTACGAGCTCAAGGCTCTGATGGACCGATATCACGTACCTGACTACGTTGGTGGGATGGGGATCGTTCAGGGATATGATGCTTCCTCGATGGCCTATTGCGCCCATCGCCTGCAAGCCGTTGGCCTTAATAACTATGGGCTGGGTTCGCTGGCTCCACTCAAGCATCCGGAGGAGATTCTTGAGCGCGTCGAAGCGGTTATGGAAGTGTTAGGGCCAGATTTGCACATCTTCGGCGTGAGCGCCATCGAGACGGTGACGGCCTTACGCGATTTAGGCATCCGCTCGGTAGACTCCTCTCGCCCGGCCAAGGCCGCGATGTACAACCAGATCTTCTATGGTCCGCCCTTTCGCCACTTCTCGATCGCGGAGAGTGAAGATCACGTAGGGCTTGCTATGTCATCAGACCGGAGGCTGAGTGAGCCTTTGTCGTGCGATTGCCCCGCGTGTGGCGGGGAAGCCAATCCCGACGTTTTGAAACTGGGCAAGCGTGACTATATAGCGTTGCGGACGCTGCACAACTACTGGCACCTGAAGCGGGCTTTGCTTAGCGACGAGTAGGCCATTGTGATATT
>CAZDYW010000450.1:0-2718 GCA_964509655.1 uncultured Anaerolineales bacterium | reverse complement strand
TCCGCTGTGCAATGAGCTTTTTAAGACTTCCGAATTCTGATGACAGAGGTGCGGCAGGTATGGAAACCTGCCCTAAATAAACGTAGGGGCGGGACTCCGTGCCCGCCCGCTGTATGTGGTAAGATTTGAGGGTAGGAATGGCGAATAAAAAAGTTTTGAACCAGGTGGGACGTTACGAAGCTGACGACGTGCAAGTGCTGGAGGGATTGGAGGCGGTCCGTCGCCGGCCCGGTATGTATGTCGGCGGCACCGATACCAGGGCTTTGCACCACTTGGTATATGAGGTAGTGGATAATGCTATCGACGAGGCGTTGGCCGGTGTCTGTGACCGAATCGAGATCATCATCCATCCCGATTCCTCCGTCACGGTGGCGGACAACGGGCGCGGCATACCAACCGCCGTGCATGCGGAAAAGAATATCTCCGCGCTGGAGTTGGTGATGACGACCTTGCACGCTGGCGCCAAGTTCGGCGGCGGCGGATACAAGGTCTCCGGTGGACTGCACGGCGTGGGAGTTTCGGCGGTCAATGCCCTCTCCGAGTGGATGGAGGTCGTGATCGATAACCCGCGCGATGGGTACCGCTATCGTCAACGCTACGAGAAGGGCATTCCTGTCACGCCGGTGGAGAGGATCGGTGAGGCGCGGGGACAAGGCACCCGCGTCACTTATCGTTTCGACCCTACTATCTTCCACGACGTGGATTACGTCTTCGATACGTTGGTGCAGCGAATGCGAGAGACCGCCTTCGTCACCGGCGGGGTCACCATCAAACTGGTTGACGAGCGGGATATGCTTTGCGTCTGCCCTGGTCGAGGCACTTTCCCTCGGCAGATGACGTTTTACTTTGAAGGAGGCATCGCTTCCTTCGTGCGCTACCTCAATCGTAGCCGCAAGGTGCTACACGATGAGGTGATCTACGCTCAGCGAGAGCCTAAGAGTCAAAACGGCGGCGTCGGTGTCGAGGTAGCGCTCCAGTATACCGATTCCTATGCCCAATCGGTCTATGCTTTCGCCAACACGATTCATACTATGGACGGCGGCACGCACCTGACCGGCCTTCGCTCCGGTCTGACCCGCACCGTCAATGATTACGCCCGCAAGGACGGGCTGCTGCGTGATAAAGACCCCAACTTTTCCGGCGAGGATGTGCGAGAGGGCCTGACCGCCATCGTCAGCGTCAAGCATCCCGATCCACAGTTCGAGAGCCAGACGAAGGTCAAGTTGATGAACGCCGAGGTGAGGGGGCTGGTGGAATCGGTGGTCGTCTCGGCGCTTTCGGAGTTCCTGGAACGGGATTCGAGCGCCTCGCGTCAGATCGTGCGCAAATGTCTCACCTCTTTCCGGGCGCGGGCGGCGGCACGCAAGGCGCGTGACCTGGTCATTCGCAAGAGCACGCTGGAAAGCCTCACACTGCCGGGCAAGCTAGCCGATTGCTCCAATCGTGACCCCGATACGAGCGAGATTTTCATCGTCGAGGGCGACAGCGCTGGCGGTTCGGCAAAGCAAGGGCGCGATCGGCATTTCCAGGCCATCCTCCCGCTGCGAGGTAAGATCCTCAACACAGAGCGGGCGGGGCTGAACAAAATCTTGAACAACAAGGAAGTGCGTGCTCTCATATCCGCCCTGGGCTGCGGCATCGGCGACGAGTTCGATCTGGAGAGCTTGCGCTATAACCGCGTCATCTTCCTGATGGACGCTGACATCGACGGCGCACACATCCGCACCTTGCTTCTCACTTTCTTCTTCCGCTATATGCAGCCCCTCATCGAAAGTGGCCATCTCTACATCGCTCAACCGCCTCTCTATCGTATCAAGGCCGGGCGGGATGAGCGTTACGTCTACTCGGAGGCGGAGCGGCGAGATGTCCTGCGCGAACTGGATGGCCGGAAGGCATCGCTTCAGCGCTACAAGGGCTTGGGCGAGATGAACCCGGAGCAGTTATGGGAGACGACGATGAACCCGGAGAACCGCATCCTCCTGCAGGTCAACATCGAGGACGCCGCCGAGGCCGACCGGACATTCAGCATGCTGATGGGCTCCAGCGTACCCCCGCGCCGCCGCTTCATCCAGACCCACGCCAAAGAGGTGCGCAACCTGGATGTATAGTTGCGGTTTGCAACCTGCAACCTGCAACTTGCAACTTGCAACTTGCAACTTGTAACCTGCAACTGAATCCTACACCAGTGCGCCGATTGTGAGAAGTAACGAGGACGCCAGCATATAGAGTGAGGCTCCTTTGAAGAGCAGCCAGTTGCGTCGCTCGGAGGGTGCCGCCAGTTGAAGTATTGCCAGTACAATCATCCCCAGGCTCATTCCCCCCAACAGCCCTAACGCTATCGGATGGACTCTCAGAAGCAGCGCGCTGTTTACCAAAGCCAGCGCGTTCAACAGATTGGCCACGGCGATGACCAGTTGGGTATTTCGCACTCCATAGACATTGGGCCAGACGGGGACGCCCGCTCGCTCATACTCTTCGGCGTAGCGGACCGAGAGCGTCAAAATGTGGGATGGTATCCAGAGCAAGACGGACGCGGCCAGCAGGAGACCCACCGCGTCCACACGACCCAGCCCCAACACGCGCCCCGCTAACACCGGCATTCCCCCGGACACGCCACCAAAGATGATGGATAGCGGCGTGCGCTGCTTGAGCCAGGCGGTGTAGACGACCAAATCCAGCATGAACCCCAGCGCGACGATGCCCCCGAACTTTCGATCT
>CAZDYW010000449.1:0-2736 GCA_964509655.1 uncultured Anaerolineales bacterium | reverse complement strand
TAGGGATCACTTTCCAAGCTCAATATTTTGTCTAATCCTCGGAGGTCTAATACGCCGGCTCTCTATACAAAGGACATAAATACTCGGTTTCCCAATAGCCGTCCTCTTTTCGTCAATCTAGCTACATGCTTGTCCCAGGTCAGCAATCCCAGCTCTTGTAGCTCGCTTAACTCTTCGCCAAACTCCTTCTCCATACTTGTTCCGAATTTTCTCCCAAATGTGTCAGCGGATACGCCTTCCGCCAGTCTTAATCTCAACATCATCATTTCACTCATCTCCAAGCGGCGGTCGATACTTTCCATTTGGGTTGCAGGATTCTCTCCCCGCTCCAGCGCTGCAATGTAATCCTGGGGGTGATATTCATTGGCCCATCTTCGTCCATGTAGCCAGGAATGCGCTCCCGCTCCCAGGCCCAGCCAAGGCTCGTTGCGCCAGTAGGTCAAGTTATGCCGCGAGACATAGGGGCTAACATCTTCGCTCCTCACGATGCTCCTGTCACCGTTTCTGGATTTGGGCCATCGGCTTTGCCCTTTGTCTCTGTGACTTCCACTTCTGTATGCCCAACTGGAGATTTCGTAGTGAAAGAAGCCCGCTTCGGCCAGCATGTGTTCTGCAAGTTCATACATATCAGCCGCGCGATCTTCATCAGGTGCAAGTAAAGTGCCTGCGTCAATCCTCTGTGCTAATGCGGTTCCCTCTTCGACGCTCAGATCATAGAGTGATAAATGCTCCGGCTTTAAATCCAATGTGGCCTCCAACGTTTTTCGCCATCGCGCTACCGTTTGCCCTGGCAGGCCGAAGATGAGGTCGAGGCTGAGATTGGCAACCCCAGCCGCCCGTGCCCAGTTCACTGCTTCTACTGCTTGCGCCCAAGTGTGGATGCGTCCCAGTAATCTCAGCTCATCATTGTGAGCAGATTGTATGCCCAGGCTGAGGCGATTGATGCCCAAATCCAGCAATCTGCGCAGGTAAGCCGGTGTCAAAGTGCCAGGGTTGGCCTCTAAGGTGATCTCGGCTCTGCGGGAGATGTGAAATGCAGCGTGCAAGGCTCGAAGCAGATCGGCTAACATCTCCAGTGGCAGAATAGATGGGGTGCCGCCGCCGAAGTAAACCGTCGAGGCTTTCAAAGCGCTCCACTGTTTTCTTGTCAGTTCGATCTCCTGACCTAGCGCTTTCACATACTGCGGAATCAGATTATCCAGCCCCGCATAGGTGTTGAAATCACAGTAGGCGCAGCGCGAGCGACAGAAGGGCACGTGTATATAAAGGGCAACAGGAACGGAGATAGTCATAAGTTATGCCAACAGCGCCATAGCTTGGGCGACCAATGCGGTTCGATCCAGTCGAGAAACCCAACCATTCCGCGCGATGCGCAAAGTGCTAGAGGCCCGATAGAAACGTGCCCGTTTGACGAGCTCTTCGGGTCCCTCATCGGGGGATAGAGCTTGGTTGTAGGTATCGGACAGATGCTGGATGAAGGACCCCGCCTCGATCATAGTTCCACCATGTTGATTGATGCTGTGTCCCACCTCGGCCATCAAACGCCCCAGATCAGATGCGGGGTCAGCTACCTCAAGGCGTTCCCAGTCGATTACCACTACGCCGCCTGCGTTGGGAAAGATGAAGTTGGTGGTGGTCGCGTCTCCGTGCGTGATGGCTGGTTGGAAATCCTCCATCTCTGGACGCTCTGCCCAGCGGTCGATCAGATGCGCCAAGCCTTCTTGGGTCACGGGGTCATCTTTTAGCACGCCATACTTCGCTAGCTGATCGACGACTTTGTGGGCATAACGAATCGCTGCCTTGAAATCAGGCAGCGCATCCGGCCGGCGACCTTGTGTATGCAGCTTTGCCAACGCCTTCGCCGTGTATTCCAAGCTAGGGGTGAGAGTTCCAGGTCGGCTGCTGCGCACTGCGATGACGCTCTCCAGCGTCAATCCATTCACATATTCCAGGAAGAGCCCGCCACGCCACAGTGCCAAGGGCCGAACGGCGCGGGCCTCGCCGGTTTCCAGGCCAGTTTTTAGCGCTTGTTGATTGCACTCCATTTCGCGCCGAGCATAATCCGTGGCCTCCGATCCGGTCTTGACCACGTAGAATTTGACCACAACCGCCCAGCCGGTGGACTTCTCGCGATAGATGTAAGCAGTCTGCGAGAGCCGCGCTACTTCCCAGGAAATTGGTTGTTCTGGGCGATCCCAATGTTCCTCTGCTAGGTATATGACCACCGGGTCGTCGTTTGGAAGAGTGAGCCAATTGCCCCGCTGTATCTCGGCCACATCGGCCGGCGGATGGATCAAGAATGTATCCTGTTGCAAAAGAACCCCCTTTTTGGCCTTTCGGCTATGAACTCAAAGATGTTTTTGGAAGAAGTAAGCCAGCTGCGTTTTGTTCAAAGGCGTCTGTTATGTTTACGGGCGAAAAGAACCCTAGCATTATATCACCTAAAAATGAGTGGGCAAAAGTTTTTACACCTGTGTAGCCAAAGTGCCTTGGACCGGCGCTGATTCATTGTCTGCTGGCTGGGTGTTTGCCGGGCTTTCGAAGCAAGTAAAAAGTCGTCGGCTATGGAAAGTCGCCCTACATACTCTGGCTATGTAGGGCGACTTTCCATACTCGCCGCTTGGGGTTGATGAATTTACCCAACGCCGCAGAGCGCTTCTGGCGGCCTAGGGAGGGCTTTGGAACTGCTACGATTTCCCTCGCCAAGCAATGTTTGCCAAAAGACCCTCCGTATGC
>CAZDYW010000448.1:0-2740 GCA_964509655.1 uncultured Anaerolineales bacterium | reverse complement strand
GGAAAGCGCGGTGGAGGGGACTCCATGAAAACCAAATCTCCATTCTCCATTCTCCATTCTCCATCCTCCATTCTCCATTCTCCATTCTCCATTCTCCTCCTCTTCTTCCTGGCCTTCCTGCCACGTGCCATCTATCCCGTCTCTCGCCCCCTCCAGTGGTACTTCCGCTCGGCAGAGTTTTTCCAGGCTGTGATGCAAGGCGATTGGGCCGGGACGCTTCTCTCCGAGCACCCCGGCGTGACCGTTATGTGGCTTTCGGGCGGGACGCTCTGGGGCTGGTACGGGCTGCAATCGCTCTTGGGCCTCAATCCGCCCACGCCGCTGGAAACGGTGGGCTACGCATTCGCCGACCGGGTAGCGGTAGGCGTGATACCGCTGGCCCTGATTGTGGCGTTGGGCATCGTCTGGGGCTGGTGCCTCCTGCGGCGGCTATTCGGGGAGCGCGTGGCCTGGGTGGCGGCGCTGCTGTGGGCGCTCGATCCCTTCTACCTCGCCAACTCCAAGGTTTTGCACCTGGACGCCACGCTTTCGACGTTGATGATTCTTTCTGCCCTGTGGATGCTGATCTACCTGCGGGAAGGTCGCCCTCGCCAGATCGTCATCTCAGCGGTTTTGGGCGGTCTGGCGATTCTGACCAAAGTTACCGCTATTTTCTTGATCCCATTCTGGGGCCTCTGCCTCCTCGTACAAGTTGTAAGTGGCAAGTGGCAAGTAGCAAGTGGCAAGTGGCGGGTTGCGATTTCCAATTTTCTTCTATGGCTCTTGGCTGCCGCCATGATCTGTTTTGTGCTCTGGCCTTCGCTGTGGGTGCAGCCGGGCGCCAGCTTCGACTTGGTGGTTCGGCAAGGCATCCTACTCCACACCGGCGGCCCCCGCGATCAGCCGCTCTTTTATCGCGGCGTGCTGGGGGTGCAAGACCCAGGCCCGCGTTTTTATCTCGACACCATCCTCTACCGATCCACTTTCTTGACGCTGCCTCTCGCTCTGGTAGGATTAGCATCAACGGTGTCGGCTGTGAAGTCACGGCTGGAGTCACGTTTGCTTCTGTTCGGATTCGTAATCTTTTATTTTATTCAGATGACCCTGGGAGGCTGGAAGGACAGCCGGTATATGCTGCCCATTATGCTTTTGCTCGACCTGTTCGCGGCCTTTGGGCTGGTCTGGTGGATCGAGCGGAACTTGAGCGGGCGCAGAGCGCTGGCGCTGCTGGGGATTTTATTGACCGGGCAGGCGTTGATTGTGCTCCCGCATCATCCCTACTACGGCACTCATTACAACGAACTGCTGGGTGGCCCGCGAGCGGCGCAGCGCATCTTCCCGCTGGCCGAGTTCGGCGAGGGGCTGGATCTGGCCGGGCAGTATGTGGATAGCCGGCCCGATGCATCTGACGTCGAGGTCGGCACCCAGTTCTTGGCCAACGAGATGGTCGCTCAGCACGTGAGCGCTCCCGTTCGCGATATCGCCCAGGCGAAAGACGATGTCGATTACCTGATCTTCGGCGTCCAGTACACCACGCGGGGCGAGAGCTATCCACGCTGGGGCGAGCTTTGGGAGCAGAGCTACAAATTCCACGAGCCGGAGTTTGTAGTCGCTTTCGACGGTATCCCCTACGCTTGGGTCCATCGCCCCGGCGCTGCGCCGATCATACCTCAGCAAGCCAACGCTCGGCTGGGACGGGCGATTAAACTGGAAGGTTACCGTCTGGTCAGTGAGGCGGGCGGGCACTGGACGGGCGGGCACGGAGACCCGCCCCTACATGTGGATGAAGCGGGTGACACGCTGCTTCTGACGCTCTACTGGCGCGCCGAGAGCCCCGTCGCCGAAAACTACACTGTCTTCACCCACCTCCAGAACGCCGAGGGCGAACTGGTCGCCCAGCAGGACAACGTGCCCGTGCGCGGCGCCCGCCCGACCAGCGGCTGGCAGCCCGGTGAGCTGATCGAAGATCCGTATGAGTTGCATATCCCAACCGAAGCCTCATATGGCGATTACACCCTCAGCGTGGGGATGTACGATCCCGCGACTGTGGAACGGCTCCCGCCCTATGACGCCAGCGGCGAAACTTTTCCTAATCACCGAATCGTGTTACAAACAGTATTCGTGCGACCCGTCGTACCAATTTGGCGCCGCGTCCTTGCCGGAGCGTGGTTAGCCATCATCGTGCTGGGAGCCGTCTGGCCCCAAAGCCCCAACTCGAAAATTTGACTTGGTTAATCTTGTCGAAAGAGTTTTAATGAGCGAGGCAGTGAAAGAATGGTGATGAAGCGGCTGTGTGGCAGTTGACGCTTTACTGGCGGGCCTCGGATGACGCGCCCACCGATTTCTCTCGTACCGTCTTTGTGCATCTGCTGGTGCCCGACGGGAGGTTGTGCGTGCAACATGATAGCCTACCCCAGAATTTCGAGCGCCTGACCACTATCTGGCTGCCGAGCGAGATCATTGCCAACTCCCACAACTTGCAACCTCCAACTTGCAACTCGGAATGTACGAACTTGAGACTGTGGAGTGACTTCCTGTCTATTACTGTGAGGGCCGGAGATTGCCGAACGACGCTATCCTGTTGCCCCTCTGGGGAAGCGCGACGGAGGGAACTCAATGATGACTAGACAGCAAACCTCATCACACTCGCAGCTACTCCCTACTTCCTGCTCTCTACTCCTACTTTTCCTGTTAGCTTTCTTGCCCCGTGCCATCTATCCCGTCTCTCGCCCCCTCCAGTGGTACTTCCGCTCGGCAGAGT
>CAZDYW010000447.1:0-2742 GCA_964509655.1 uncultured Anaerolineales bacterium | reverse complement strand
TACTACAACGAGATTTCAATTTAAATGGCACAGGATATGACATTGCGCAGCACAATCTACGCCCTCTCTACACATTATGGTGCTAGGGTAGGTTCACTGTTCATTTTTTACTGGGTAAATTCTGCCTTCCCAGCCTCGAAAAACGGCGCGAGGATTCCCACTATACTGCCCAGGTACGGTCTACCAGCAAATGATGATTCTCAATTCGGTAAGACCCTCAAGTGATTTAGTTGAGAGACGCCATTCGACGCTTGCGATGGGAGAGATAGGCAGCATGATTCCGCTCTTGCCGGTATGTCAGCACCTCCAATACCCATTGAGCGTCAAACTCACGCTTGGGAAGCACCCCGCTCAACAGCAAATGAACCTGAGGCAGAGTCAAAGCTGGCGCCTTCTCTCCCAACCGGAGCCACGTCCGAACCAGAAAGAAATGAGCCAAGATGCAGAGCGTCATATGATGATGCCAACCGCGCCAGCTGCGTACTTGGTAGTCTCCCATACCAACGAGTTGCTTGCTCTCCTCAATGGCTGTCTCAATAGGCCAGCGCTTACCGCTCATGTGAACCAAGGTGGCGAACGATGTCTCTTGGGGAGCATTGCTCAGGTAGAACTTCAGTTCTCCTGTCTTAACGTTACGACGCAAGACCAACCACACCTCCGGCCCAGGCAGTCCATCTCGGACGGCGATCACTCGCAAGGCAGCCAAATCGGTCACGATGGGGCCTTTACTGCCCTCTTTGATAGTGCGGCGAGACCACTTGTCGGCAGGCCATTCCCTGCTATCGCCTCCACTTTCTGCGCCTCAGGTTCTCCTTCCACCAACTGCTCACGCGTCGGTTTGCGTCCCTGTCCCGACCATTCGGGCACCTCCGTAGCCGGGCGCTCTACCCAGACACGAGTGTTGCAAGGAACTTCTGCGTAGTACCACAGCTCAGTCTCATCCGCCACTTTATCCAGAAAATCCGGATTCTGTCCGTAAGCAGTGTCACAAGCCAGCCAGCGGCCTCGCAAGTTACCCTCCTGGCGGAGCCTTTCGACCATCTCCCAGCCCAGCTCCGGTTTGGTCTTGAACTCTATCTCCTCCGGCACCCCGCACTTCGCTCTCCGTTCGGCAAATTCCTCATCCTCAACCCATTCCTTCGGCAGATACAGACGACGATCCAACAGGGTGTGCCCTTTATCGCTGGCATAACCCAAGAACACCCCCACCTGGCAATTCGCCACCTTGCCCAGCTCACCACAGTACTGGTGCTTGACCCCCACCGATTCCGATCCCTGTTTAGCAAATCCGCTGCCATCCAGGATGAATACACCATCTTCGTCTCCCAAGTCCTTGTCCACCTCTCGCCAATGGCGCTCCAGGATCACCATATCATCCCAGGCCCCCTCGCTGATGAAATGCTGCATTCCCCGTACTGCGTTTTGATCTGCACCTTCCAATGCCAGGACCATCGGTTCGATCGCTTTGCGGGGGATATCCAGCGCCAGGCCGTGCGTATACTTCTCAGCCCTCTCTTGCTGCTCCCGACGACAAAACAGGGGGCTGTAGATGGCGTGGTATTCGTGCAATTCATCCAACAAATTGTCAATATCCAGCGGTTCCAGGTTCATCTCTGGTGCCTTGGTGCTAGGTGCTATCATCTTGCTCTCCTATTACTGATCATACTGACTTATGGCGAGCAAAATTATACTATGCCAGCCTGTGATCAGGAAAGCAAGCTGAGAACTATTCAGAAATATTTGCCTTGTTGCTGCTTGTTAGATTCCTTTCGTGAAGTCTCGTTGTAGTACTAGGTTATCAGGCCGCATGAAGTCTTGTGTGAGCAAGTCTATCGTTTCTGTACGCATAACCGCAAGTGCTTCCACACCGCTTACTACCCCTGTAAACTCGTAACCGGCACCCTCCAAGATTAGGCGCAGTAAATCAAGCATCTCTCGCTCGTCATCCACACTCAGTATTCGGGTCATAGCGAATCTCCAGCATATTCTCGGCTGCCTTCCGTTGTCGCCCCACCAAGTGCATGATCTCCCGGTGGCAACTGATCCATCGCCTCTCACACTCCGCGCTTCCTGATTGCCTCAGCTTGCGGAGGAATCAGTTTGCCATTTCGCGTCAAGACAACTTCTACCGCCTCCAGAAGCTCCATCGGCCCATACGGTTTCTGAACATAATCCTCTAGATCACAGTCTATGTCCATACCCATTCGCTTCAGTTGTTCAGCTCGTATTTCCCTCCGACCAGCCGATACGCCCAAGACAGGTATGCCGCTTAGGGCTGGATCTGACGTCATCAGCCGCAATAAATCCCATCCGTTTGGTTGATCAGATCGCATGAAGTCTTGGACGAACAAATCAACCGGATGTGTACGGAGGATCACGAGTGCCTTCTCGCTATTTGTCGTCCCGATGAAATCATAACCCGCACGCTCGAGAATCAAGCGCAGGAACTCTACTCAGGTTCATCATCCAGGCCCAGTATTCGCGTCACTTTGAGACCTCCTTGTGAACATAGAGTTGAGCGGACTTGCGGGTCTGGCAACCGCATCTCATCGCCGACGAAGCGTCTTCTCTGCCACCTCATCCCCCGCAGTGGAACCAATCCTAGCAAGCTCCGCTCCAACAGGAGGTAGACGAAGCCGCAATAGCGCCAAGGCTTTCAATGCTTATTGTATCATAGCCCACCAGGTGTGACAAATAACCACACGCCGCCACCAAAAAAGCCCCCAATCACTCGATTGGGGG
>CAZDYW010000446.1:0-2752 GCA_964509655.1 uncultured Anaerolineales bacterium | reverse complement strand
GATCGCGTGGAAGCGGCTGTGGAGAGGCTGGCCGAAGCTCAACAGCGCACCGAGGAACAAGTGGCGGCCCTCGTCATAGCTCAACGCCGCACCGATAAGGTGATGCGCAAGTTGACCGAAGGGATGGATGCGCTGCGCCGACAAGTGGGTGCCCTCTCTGAGAACGTCGGCTTCGGACTGGAGGGCATCGCTCGCATCGTCCTGCCGGGCTATCTGGAACGCCACCTGGACGTGAAGGTGCTCGGCCCCTTGGGTGAGGAACTGAACCCCCGTATCCTGGGACCGGAGGGCGAGGAGGAGGAATTTGATCTCTATGGCGTGGGACTTCGCGATGGCAAGGAGACGATTATCGTCGGAGAGGTGAAGAGCCGCATCTACAGCGATGACGTGGGGCGCTTCCTGCGCCGCGTGGAAAAGGTGGGACCTGCTCTTCCAGAGGAGAGGCTGCCGGTTCTCTTCGGATATAACATCCATCCCCAGGCCCGCGAGGATGCGGAGGAAGCTGGCCTCCTCCTGGTCGCCGCCTATCAGCGATAATCGGAGGTAAGATCACGAAGATGCGTACACCATCCGGTGCCGAATGCCCCTACTACTACGAGGATTTCTATCGCGGGCGCTCCAAGCAGGAATGTCGTCTCATCGGACGCAACCCACGCTCGGAGCGGTGGGAGCCAGAATTATGCTCCCGCTGTCCGGTGCCAGATATTCTGCGGGCCAATTCCTGCCCGCATATGGTGCTGGAAGCGGAGGTAGTTCGACGCTGGTTTGGACTGGTGCGCCGCGTCGAGGTCTACGCGGTCTGCACCAAGTACCAGGTCGAGGTGGATGATCCCTACGTCGGCTGCGGTCATTGCCATCCGGAGGCGGAGGCGCTCTTCAACGCGCCGGAAATTAGAGAGTGAGCCCAAGACGACCAAAAGCCCCTCAGTTCTATTCCAAAAGGAGAACTGAGGGGCTTTTTTCGTTTCTATGCTACGGCTGACCTATCAGCAACAACCCTGGGAAGGAGCCCCGCATCCACCGCATGGGCCACAACCGGGGTTCAAATCCGCGGCGGTCGGCTGCCGGATACTGGCCACTTTCACCTGGAAGTGAAGCGTCTCACCGGCCAGAGGGTGATTGAAATCCAACTTCACGCCTTCCGGTAGGATGTCGGCGATAAAGACCACCGTCGTTCGTCCCATCCCATCGCTTACTTGAACTCCCATTCCGGGTTCGAGTTCGGCATCTTCGGGGAAAGCGTCCTTGGGGACTACTTGCATAGCCTCCGGGTCGCGCTCACCGTATCCCTCACCGGGCTTCACGACCACGGCCTCCTCTTCGCCGACCTTCATTCCATAGAGCGCTTGCTCCAGGCCGGGGACGATTTGATTCTGCCCCTGCGTGAACTCCAGCGGCCCTCGTCCCTCCGAGGTATCGATGACTTCGCCGTCATCCAGGCGCAGGGTGTAGTCCAATCCAACGATCAAACCATCTGAAACTTCTAAATTCTGCTCTGTCATAATAAACTCCCTTTCTAATCGACTTTTGTCTCTAACACGCAAAACCGCCCAGACTTTGCAAGCCTGGGCGGCTACTCTCATAAAATCCGAAACAGAACTTACTTTGTCTGGGCATAAGTATAGGTGAAGTTGCGGGATGTGTCAAGCTTGCTGGTGTTTTAATCCTTGACACTGCCAACCGCACATAGTATAATGTCGATCAGTGAAATCCAGTTCCGTTAATTGGAACACCTCGACATTTCGATTCTCCATCGGACTGATCGCCCACTCATTCCATTATGAGCGTCACCACATCGGTTCAAACAGTTGATCGCCTGGTGAAGATCATAGACTGCTTTTCCCCGGAGCGACCCGCCTGGTCTTTGACCGAGATCAGCGCGCATCTGGGCCTGCCGAAGAGCACGCTCCATCGTTTCCTCGTCAGTCTGGAGCAGCACGGTCTCCTGCGGCGTGGCGCCGACAAGCGCTGGTATCTGGGCTATCGCCTTTTCGTCTGGGGCAACCTGTCCGCCGAATTCACCGATCTGCGTCACATCTCCAAGCCCATCATGCGCGATCTCGTCGTCGAGACCAGGGAGACGGCTATCTTGACCGTCTATCAGCAGCGGGAGGTCATCTGCCTGGAAAAGGTCGAGACCAGCCAGCCCGTGCGCTTGACGCTTGAGGTGGGAGCGCGTCGTCCACCGCATGCCGGGGCCTCTTCCAAGATCCTCATGGCCCACTTGCCCCAGGAGGAGATAGAGGCTATCATTCAGGAAAATGGCCTGCCTAAGTATTACGCGAACACGATCACGGAGCCTGATGAGTTGATGGCGGAGTTGGCCCGCATCCGGGCGCGCGGCTATGCGGTAAGTCGTGAGGAGACAGACGTGGGTGCTTGGGGTGTCGCTACAGCGGTTCGAGATTGGAAGGGAGCGGTGATAGCGGCTATCGGCGTCGCCGGGCCTTTGTCCCGCTTCAGTGAGGAGCGGATGGAGCGGTATGTGGGACATTGTCAGCGAGCGGCGCAGCGAATCTCGATTTCGCTGGGTGCTAAAAGCGATGAGGCTTTGTGAGAGAATGGAGGTAACTCAATGCTAGATTTCAAAGGTATGGACATCTTGAGCGGTGCCCAATTCACGCGCGAGGAATTGGACCACATCCTCGAAGTCGCGGGCGAGATGCGCGAGCGTTTGAAGGCGAACCGCTCGCTGGGTCTGCTCGATGGCTACGTGATGGGGTCGCTTTTCTTCGAGCCCAGCACGCGCACG
>CAZDYW010000445.1:0-2759 GCA_964509655.1 uncultured Anaerolineales bacterium | reverse complement strand
ACTTTCTAAGTATAGCCCATCGGCTTGGGCTTGACAAGCAACTTTTCCAACGTATACTTGCTATTGGGTGCGATGGAGGGCATATGGACAATACAAAACATCACAACTACGGAAATCACACCGATAACGAAAGTACGGAGGCACAGAGGAGTTTACTAGGCCGATTGGGTAGCCGCATCGCTGTCCTTTGGAACTGGTTGCGCAGGCCGAAAAAAGCTGACCGCCCGATCACGCTGCGACCACGCACTGTGCGCCTCCTCGTTATCCTGATCCTGGGCAATTTGGGCGTTCTGGGATTGCTGACCTTCGCATTGTACCAAACGATACGCTCTCCCAAAGTCATAGAGACCGTCCGCCAGCAGATCATCACCGCCACGCCGCTCGCCTCCCCCACTCCCGGCCCCACACCCACACCGCTCGGCAGTGGTGGCGCCATCGCCTTCACGCTGCGGCGCGACGGCAACGCTGACATCTATGCCCTTAATCAGAAAGACCGTCAACTGGTGCGGTTGACCCACGACCCGGCCGAGGATCGTGATCCGGCTTGGTCACCCGATGGCCAACACATCGCTTTTGCCTCCAACCGCGCAGATAATTGGGATATTTATCTACTGGATCTGGCGAGCGGGGTGCTGATCCGCCTGACTCATGATCCCGAATTCGACGCCAACCCCACATGGTCGCCCGATGGCCAATGGATCGCCTTCGAATCCTATCGTTATAACAATCTCGATATCTATATGATGAGCACCACCGGCGAGCAGACGAAGCGTCTCACCATAGACCGCGCCCCGGATTATGCACCCGCTTGGTCACCCGATAGCAATGCCATCGCCTTCACCTCATTCCGGGATGGCAATAAGGATATTTACCTTGTGCCCTTGGACGATGATCGCGGTGAAGTAGTCAACATCACCCATAGCTCTGAGCTTAACGAGGACTGCGCAGCCTGGTCGCCCGATGGCACTCAACTGGCTTACGCCAGTGGGCCAGAAGGCAATCCCTCCATCCAGGTCACAACTTTCGACATAGCCCCAGGCAGTTCGGCAAGTTACTGGGACACGATGAAGGTCGATCAAGCACAAACTGAGCTTTTCGGCGCCGGCGACTCGCCCGCTTGGTCGCCCGATGGAGAAAATTTGATTTATACCTACCGCCGGGACGTTCGCAGCCATATCGTCGCGGCCAGCATGCGTGGATGGGCCTTGTTCCACGAGGTCTACAACACCGAGGGCACACTAGACGACCTGGCTTGGGCGCCCTTGCCGCTCTCGCCTCGCATCTTGGATCAGGCTCAAGTGGTCGTTTCAGCACAGAAAGCGCCGTTCTATGTCGAAATTTTGCAACCCACACCGACCCAAGGGCCACCCTACAAGCTGGTTCCGCTCCCCAACGTAGAGCATAACGACGGGGAGAATGCGCTTCTCTCCGACCGAGTGAACGAGAGTTTCAACGCCTTGCGCCAGCGCACGATTGAAGAGGCCGGGTGGGATTTCTTGGGCACGCTACGCAGTTCTTGGCGCCCGATCACATACACCCCGCCGTCGGGTCACTCGCGGCGGAACTGGCACATCTGCGGTCGAGCGATCGGACTCGATCCTGAGCCATATGAGGAAAAGGTGGCACGCGTCGAGCTGATGCGCGAGGATATGGGAAACGTCACATATTGGCGCGTCTTCCTCCGCGCCGCCAAGCAGGATGGAAGCACGGGCGAGCCCCTGCGCGAGACGCCTTGGGATTTGAACGCACGGGAGGAAGAGGGGCCTTCCAGTGTGGAGGGCGGAGCATACAAGCGCATTCCATCGGGATATTACGTGGACTTCACTACAATCGCCAGCGACTATGGCTGGGAACGCTTGCCGTCCCTATGGCGCTGGCGGTACTTCTGGCCGGACATCCGCTGGTGGGAGTTTCAAAAGACCGATGATTTGACCTGGTGGGACTGCATGCTGGAGATCTTCGAGCCAGATGAAATCGCACCGGTATTCGGGCCTATTCCAGGGCTTGAGGGAAGCGAGCCATCGACAGCCCAGGAGAATGTCTCGGAAGAATCGGAAGAATCGGAAGATTCAGAAGGCCCCGACGAGTCGGAAGAGCCATCTGATGAGAATGCTACGCCCTCCCCCTCCCCGGAAGAGCCTGGGGAAAGCGAGGGTGAGGGCGATGCTGAGGGTGGGGGTGAGTGATGATTGATAACGCTCACAGAGTGACATGGCACGGATCATAGTTCTATCCGGCGAGCGAGGCGTGGGAAAGAGCACCGTCTGTCACAGGACCGTCGCCTCGGCTTGGGCCGATCAATACTCCTGTGGCGGGATTATGACATTGAGACGCGCCGACGGCACCCGTGAGCTGCTCAACGTTTGCAACGGCGAGAGGCGCAGGCTGACGCTCGATCAGAAGGCCGAGGAGGCCATAATCCAAGGACGCTTCTGTTTCGACCCGGAAGCTTTGCGCTGGGGGAGCATAGAGATGGCTCGCGCCATGCCCTGCGACTTATTAGTTGTGGACGAATTGGGGCCGCTGGAGATAGAGCGTAAGGGCGGTTGGTACAGCGCCTTCAGTATATTGCACACGGGCGACTTCTCTCTGGCCATCGTCGTCATCCGCCCGGAGCTCATCGCCCGCGCTCAACTACAACTGCCCCCGGAATCGACGACTGTATATCCTGTCACAGCTCAAAACCGTGACACCTTGCCGCAGGTTCTCCTCAAGGTTCTGAGACGCGAGGTCAAAGGCACTTTTGAGGATTGACAAAG
>CAZDYW010000444.1:0-2760 GCA_964509655.1 uncultured Anaerolineales bacterium | reverse complement strand
AACTTTGAATCCGTCATCGAATGCACGCTGCTAGCCGGTGGCCCGGACGCCTGCGATGGGTTCACCCTGGCGCGGGAGCCAGCGCCCCAGTACGGCGCTGTGCTCCAGCCGCAGCCCGGCGGCTACGTGCGGCGCACCTCGGCCGACTACGACGAGGACCTCTGCCTCGACCCGGAGATGGCGGTCACGTTCGTCCAGGCCACCCAGCCCAAACAGTGGGCCAAGCTCAAGCGCCAATACGGGGAGCGGACGCGGGCCAAGTTCCTCAGCCGCCTCTCCCGCGAGATCGACCGGCGCGGCACGCTGGACGTGCTGCGGGACGGGATCAAGGATCGCGGCGCCAAGATCAAGCTGGTCTACTTCTGCCCGCCCACCGAGCTCAACCCCGACCTGCAGACCAAGTACCAGGCCAACTTCTTCACCAGCGTGCGCCAGCTGGCCTACAGCGTCAAGGACCAGGACAAGCCCCAGAAATACCGCAAGCGCCTGGATATGGCCCTCTTCCTGAACGGTATTCCGCTCTTCACCGTCGAGCTCAAGAACCCGCTGACGGGCCAGGGCTACAAACAGGCCATCCACCAGTACAAGACCACGCGCAGCGATCCCCAGGAGCCGCTGCTGGCCTTCCGCCGCTGTCTGGCCCACTTCGCCGTCGATCCCGACCAGGTCTGGTTCACCACCCGCCTGGCGGGCGACGAGACGGAGTTCTTCCCCTTCAACCAGGGGCGCGGCACCGGCGCCGGCAACCCGATCCCGCCGCCGGACCAGTTCGCCACCGCTTATCTGTGGGAGGAGATCTGGGCCAAGGACAGCATCCTGAACCTGCTGGAGTATTTCATCCACGAGGTCGAAGAGGAGGACGACGAGGGCCGCAAGACGGGCGAACGCCGTCTCATCTTCCCGCGCTACCATCAACTGCAGACCGTGCGGCGTCTGGTGGCCGACGCCCGTGAGAAAGGCCCCGGCGAGCGCTACCTGATCCAGCACAGCGCGGGCAGCGGCAAGAGCTTCACCATCGCCTGGCTGACCCATCAGCTCACGGCCCTCCACGACGCGCAGGACGAGGCCATCTTCGATACCATCGTCGTCATCACCGACCGCCGTGTGCTCGACCGTCAGCTTCAGCAGCACGTGCGGCAGTTCGAGCAGGTGCGGGGGCTGGTGAAGAACATCAAGGGCACCTCCCAGGACCTGAAAGAGGCGCTGGAGCAGGGCAAGCGCATCGTGGTCACCACGCTGCAGAAGTTCCCCTACATCTCCGATGAGATCGCCTCGCTGCCCGGCCACGACTTCGCCGTCATCATCGACGAGGCCCACTCGTCCCAGTCGGGCGAGATGCGGAAGCACCTCAAGTCGGTGCTGGCCGCGGACAGTCTGGAGGCGGCCGAGGCCGAGGAGAGCGACGAGGGCGAGGACTGGGAGGATCGCATCGTGCGGGAAATGAAGACGCGCGGGCGATTGCCCAACGTGAGCACCTTCGCCTTCACCGCCACGCCCAAGCGCCGCACGCTGGAGCTCTTCGGCACGCCGCAGCCCGACGGCACCTTCGAGCCCTTCAGCCTCTACTCGATGCGGCAGGCCATCGAGGAGGGCTTCATCTTGGACGTGCTCCAGAACTACACCACCTACAAGGTCTACTGGAGCCTGCTCAAGAAGAGCGAGGACGACCCGCGCTACGACCGCCGCGGGGCCACCAAGGTGCTCAAGCGGCACGTCAGCCTCCACGAGCATGCCATCGATCAGAAAGTGGCCACCATCGTCGAGCACTTCCACGCCTCGGTCGCCCACCAGATCAAGGGCCAGGCCAAGGCGATGATCCTCACCCGCTCGCGGCTCCACGCCGTGCGCTACCGGCTGGCGCTCGACCGCTACCTGAGACAACAGGGCTATCCCTACAAGGCCCTGGTGGCCTTCTCCGGCACGGTCAAGGACCCGCTCGACGGCGAGAAATACACCGAGGCGGGGATGAACGGCTTCCGTCAGAGCCGGACGGCCGAGGTCTTCGAGCAGCGGCCCTACCGCTTCCTGGTGGTGGCCAACAAGTTCCAGACCGGCTTCGACCAGCCGCTGCTGGCGGCGATGTACGTGGATAAGAAGCTGGGCGGCGTGCGAGCGGTACAGTCCCTCTCGCGCCTCAACCGCACGCACCCGGATAAGAAAAAGACCCAGATCCTCGATTTCGCCAACGAGGCCGAGGCGATTCAGGAAGCGTTCCAGCCCTACTACGAGACGACCCTGCTCACCAAGGCCACCGACCCCAATCTGCTCTACGACCTACAGCAGCAGCTCGACGATTTCCATTTCTACACTCAGGAGGAAATCGAACGTTTGGCGGAGGCCTGGTTCAGCGTGCGCGGTACAGCCGATGAGCCGTACCACCAGCACGCCCGGATTCACAACGCCCTGCAGCCGGCGGTTGATCGCTACAGCGAGGCATCCGAGGAGGAGCAGGAGGCCTTCCGGGGCAAGCTGCGGGACTACGTGCGGTTGTACGCCTTCCTCTCGCAGATCATCACGTTCACCGACGCCGAGCTGGAGAAGTTCTACCTCTTCGGGCGGTTCCTGCTGCGGCGCTTGCCCTGGGAGGGCGCCGATTTACCCTATGACATCGCGGGCGACGTCGATCTGGAGACCTACCAGCTTCGGCAGACGCACGGTGGGCAGATTGACCTGGGGCCTGGGCCGGGCGAGCTGCCGCCGCAGCGCGAGGAGGGCGAGCGAAAGCCCGCCACCGAGGAATTGTTGACGCTCTCGGAGATT
>CAZDYW010000443.1:0-2761 GCA_964509655.1 uncultured Anaerolineales bacterium | reverse complement strand
GGCGCGGCTCAGGGTGAACTCACCTTCCCGCTGCTGACGTTCATTATCTCCGGCGGGCACACCGAGCTGGCCATTATGCACGATCACGGTAAATATGAATACCTGGGAGGCACCATCGACGACGCGGCAGGTGAGGCTTTCGACAAGGTCGGGCGGCTATTGGACCTCCCTTACCCCGGTGGCCCGGAGATCGAGAAGATGGCTCGCAACGGTAGACCAGACGCCTTCGATTTCCCCCGCGCCTGGCTGGACGAGAGCTACGACTTCAGCTTCAGCGGCCTCAAGACCGCCGTGCTGCGCCAGGTGGAAAAATACAGCGCTCCGCCCCGAGGCCGCCTCCTGGCAGATCTATCGGCCAGCTTTCAGGCAGCGGTGGTAGACGTGTTATCGGCCAAGGCGGCGCGGGCGGCGGAGGCGTTCGACGTGACAGCGGTGTTGCTCTCCGGGGGCGTCAGTGCCAACCAGACGTTGCGCGACACGACGGTCGAGCGCGTGGACGTGCCCGTTTACTACCCGCCGAAGTTCCTCTGCACCGACAATGCCGCCATGATCGGCGCGTGCGCCCATTACCACTTCGTCGCGGGGGATCGAGCAGGCTGGGATATGGACATAGTGACTGGGCTGCGGCTGGTGTAATTCCCCCCAAACAAGCAACAGAAACGGAATGAAAAGATGAAAAAGGAACAGATCCGCCCCATAGCGTTAGGCATCATCTGGCGCGGCGATGAGCTTCTGGTCTTCGAGGCGAAAGATCCAACCAAAAACGAGACCTTCTACCGACCGCTGGGCGGCGGTATAGAGTTCGGCGAATACAGCCTGGAAGCGCTGCGGCGGGAGTTCCGTGAGGAGTTAGGAGCCGAACTCACCGATGTGCGCTACCTGGCTACCCTGGAGAATATCTTCACCTACAACGGGCAGCGCGGCCACGAGATCGTTCAACTATACGAAGCGACCCTGAGTGACACCTCCATTTATGAGCAAGAGCGCTTTGAGATAGACGAAGGGAGCGGAACCGTGCTACCCGCTTTCTGGATGAAGCTGCAAGAGTTTCAAGTGGACGGCCCACCCTTGTATCCCGATGGACTTTTGGAACTATTGACCGATGAGGAAAGACTGAAATGAACCTATTCGACATCCCGCGCAACGGCCTACGCGCGATCCGCAACCTGCTGCGTTCCCTGCGCCGCAAAGGGTTAGATTACGTGGTGTTGCCCCTCGAGGGCTCCTATCCGGAGCGAACGCCGCGCCGGGATCCGATGCCCTTCCCGCTCAGTCTGCTGCCCATCTTTCCCACCGAACCCAGCCTGGAGGCCATGGCGGATGCGGTCGAGTTGCTCGGCGGCGACGAGCGCGTGCAAGGTGTGGTGCTGAAGATAGACCGGCTCCAGGCCGGCCCGCCGACGCTGGATAGCCTGCGCCGCCTGGTGAACCATCTGCGCGAGCGGGGCAAACAGACCATCGCATGGCTGCCCTCGGCAGACACTTGGGACTACTACCTGGCCTCGGCCTGTGACCGGATCATCATCCCGCCATCTGGAAGCCTCCGCGCGTTGGGTATGCGAAGCGAGGCGATCTTCCTCCAGGACACCTTGGCGCTGACCGGGATCGAGGCCGATCTCGAATCCATCGCCGAGTACAAGGTCACACCCGATATGTTCCGCCGCTCCGAGATGACCGAACCCCATCGCGAGATGTTGAACGCCATCCTCGATTCCTACTTCGAGGAGCTGACCTCCGCCATCGCCGAGGGGCGCGACCTTGACCCGGCCTGGGTGCGCGAGCTGATCGATGCCATGCCCCTCACCCCCGACGAAGCGCTCGAGGCCGACCTGATCGACGCCGTGCTATACGAAGACGAACTACCCAATCATCTCTCAAGCGCCCCGAACTCCTTGCGAGAACCTATCCTCTGGGATGACGCCGCTTCCCGCTTGCGCAGGCCGCTCCGCTGGACCACGCGCCAGCGCATCGGCGTGGTATCGCTGGAGGGAATGATCGTGCCGGGCAAGAGCCGCCGCATGCCGACGCCCCTGCCCTTGCCCGTCGAATCACAGGCCGGCGCGGAGACAATCGTGCGGGCATTGCGTCAGGCCGAGGCCAATCCGCGCATCGTCGCCGTGATCTTCCACGTCGATTCGCCCGGCGGCTCATCGCTGGCCTCCGACCTGATCTGGCGCGAGGTGCAGCGGTTGCGCGAGCGTAAGCCCGTCGTGGCGCTGATGGGAGAGCAAGCCGCATCCGGCGGCTACTACGTCGCAGCGCCAGCCAATCACATCGTCGCCCGACCGACCACCATGACCGGCTCCATCGGCATCTGGGGTGGCAAGTTCGTGCTGGGGGAGCTTTACGAAAAGCTGGAGATAGGCCGCCAAGCGGTGCAGCGGGGCGCGATGGCCGGCCTTTATTCTGAACTCGAACCGTTCAGTGAGAAGGAGCGCCAGCGGGTACGCCGCGAGTTGGGCGAGCATTACGCCCGCTTCAAGCGGATCGTGGCCGAGGGGCGCGGGATGACGGAGGAGGAGGTCGAGGAGGTGGCACGCGGGCGGGTTTGGACCGGCGAGCAGGCGTGCGAGATCGGCCTGGTGGATGAGCTGGGCGATTTCAAGACAGCGCTGGCGGCAGCGAAGGAGCTGGCGGAATTGGAGCCGGAAAAGGACTACGCCGTGGTGCAGGTCACGCCGCCGCGTGAGGCGCTGCTGCCGCAACCGTTTCCAACCGAAGATGAGGCGGCATGGTCGGCGCTGCTGGATGTGTTACAGGA
>CAZDYW010000442.1:0-2766 GCA_964509655.1 uncultured Anaerolineales bacterium | reverse complement strand
CTTCCCTTTTTCAATAACCAGATTGGTTCAATCTTTGAGATTGAACCAATCTCTTTATGACATTATCGGGCGCTTATTCGGCATGCCCGGTCGGCGCGGATATTTCTCCGGCGTCGCGGCCACTTTATCAATCACCACCAGATAGCGCGTCTCCGCCAACCCGCGCAATTCCACAGGCGCCAGGCGCCGCACCCGACCGCCCAGCGTCGCGATGGCATTTTCCGCTTTATGCACCTCGGCGGGCGCCCCCTCACCCTTCTGGGCCAAAATCGCGCCTCCCACTCGCACCAGCGGCAACAGATACTCCACCAGAGTCGGCATTTCTGCCACTGCCCGCGCCACCGCCCAATCATACTGCTCGCGGTGGGCCGGATCCTGCCCCAGATCCTCCGATCGCGCGTGGATCGCCCGGACGTTGTTCATCTGCAATTCCCGCGTGAGGTGTTCCAGGAATCCCACCTTCTTGCCCGTGGCCTCCAGCAGCGTCAGGCGCATTCCCGGACAGACAATTTTGAGCGGCAAACCGGGGTATCCCGCGCCCGTGCCCACATCGATCACTTGCGCCCCGGCGTCCAGTTCATTCCGAGGCAATGCCTTGAGACAGGAGAGCGAATCGAGGAAATGACGCACCAGCACACCTTCCCGATCGGTGATGGCGGTCAAGTTGAAACGCTGATTCCAGGCCATCAGCTCCCGATGGCAGATTTCGAAGGCAGCCAGGTGACGTTCCGTGAGCGTTACGCCTAGCTCGCGGGCTCCTTTGATCAAGGATTCCATATTTCGCCTCTCCTGTGCCTGAAAATTAGCTCAGTCGGACGTAGGGGGAACATTTTATGGCGTTGAAGCCTCCTCTGAGGTTGAACTTGCCGGTGGCTCATATCCCGGGCCGTAGTGATATGCGGCGCGGCGCGGTTGATACTCGCTGACGAATGTATCGTGATAGAGCAATTCTTCATCCGCGTCGTAGACATACCGCTCAATGGTGGCCGTCACTCCATTCACCGCCGATTGCCACTTGGTCACCGTCCCCGGGGCCAATTCCTCGTCCAGTTGATAGATGGGCGGGCCGGGCTGGACCCTGTCGCTCTCGACCGGCCCCTCCTTCTCCACCGTGCGCCCGTCATCGGTGGAGTAGAAGCGGAAGATCAGACGATGGGCCGATTCTTGTATCTCCGCCTCGATCAGCAAAGGGTCGGGCCGGTCATTGACAAATTTGAAATCCACGTGCGGGGAGTAGACGGTAGCGTCCATCCCCAAGCCCGCGCCCATCAACTCGTAATAGCCGACGCGGTAAGTGTGATACCAGCGCTCGGTGATGGGATAGCCGCCCCAGAAAGCGGCGCGGAAGGCCGTGGTGGAGACCTGGCAAATGCCTCCGCCCGTCTCGACGGCCAGTTGCTCGCCGCTGGTGACAAATGACTCTTGATACCCCTCCTCGACGCTGACCTCGCCCAGGTAGTGGTTGAAGGAAAAGGTCTCCCCCGGATCGATGATCAGCCCATCGAACTTGCTCGCCGCCAGCCGGATGTTGTGATCGCGCCCGGTGGGAGAGCCGATGAAGTAGGAATCGCCCTCGGCCACCAACTCGACGATGCCCAGTTCCTCGGCGCTGGCGCTATCCGGATAGAGCGGGGGGATGCTCTCCACGACCAGGGCCACGTGGTGATTACCGGCCTTCAATTCCTCCACGATCCGCGAAGCGCTCGCTTGCACATCGAGCCGGCGCCCATCCTGACTGGGCTCGACGACCTCCAACTCCCCCGCCCAGTCGTCGAATTGGAAGGTAGCGTCCTGCGGCTCCGCCTCCAGGGCAGGAGCCAGCTTCTCCAGGTAGGTCCACAAGGCCCGCTCGTCCAAGGTGGCGTGCAGCACGCCGTTATCCGCCCGCACCGCTAACATTCCAGCCAGGTGCTCCGGCGGAATCCTCCAGGGGCCGGAGTCGCCCTCGCGCGGCTGGGCCAGCACTAGCGTGAGGGGATCGCTCAGGATGGCCTCGGCCTCGGCGCGGGCGGTATCGGCGTCAGTGATCTCCGGCAGAATCCCCTCGACGACCAGCGTCGCCTTGGACGGCTCCAGGCTGGTCACCGCTTCGGACACAGGTCCCAGGCTGGCCTCCACGTTCATCCGGCGTCCGGGGCGAGCGGGCTTGACCGAGATGGATGTATCCTCATTGATGGTAAGGCTGGCGTCCGTGGGTTGCAGCTTCACCTGCTCGGCCATCGCCTCCAGGTAGAGGCGCGTCACGGCCTCGTCGTAGACGAAAACGGGGGATAAGTCGACCGGATAGATCAGCAGCCAGAAGTGGTTCATCAGATTGCGCGGCCAGGACTGATCCCGGCCCAGGCGGTAGGCCGGCGCCAGCGTGGCCTGCGGATCGATGCGCAAGCCTAGGTCGATGCTGCGGACGGCCCAGGAGCGATCCGGGCCGTGTATCGTCACCAGCAGCTCATCGAGGCCCAGATTTTTCTCCAACGCGGCCGACGCTTTTTCAAGTCCCATCCCGCCCACGTCGATGTCCCACACCGACACGCCCGGATAGATGCGGTCGGCGTGATAAAGCTCAAATGCCAGCACCGACCCGAGCAATCCGATCAGGAGAAAGATGGTCAGAAAACGAAATAAGCGCCCGATAATCATTTGTAAAACTATACCTGAAGCTGAGTAAACAGGCAAGTGAGATGAGAATACCTTCTTGCATTTGTACAGTCAGAGAGTATAATCTGTCTACAATAAGGGTTATCAGAAAATGAGTAGCGACGGCTGAAA
>CAZDYW010000441.1:0-2767 GCA_964509655.1 uncultured Anaerolineales bacterium | reverse complement strand
TCTGGGACTTGATGGAATTCGTGGCCTATCTGGGATACCGCGACGGCGTCGAGTGGGCGCTGGAGCAGCTGGGGCGCGAGAACGTGGCCCCGGAAGTGCTGGCCGAGATCGAAGCGCTGGACGCCAAGCTGCGGGCCAACGCCGCTTACCTCATCGACGAGCTGGAGCTTTACGAGCACATCTGGCGGGACGAGCCGCAGGAATTCTGGTGGTGGTACATGGACGGCGGCGAGCCGGATGGCCCGCTGAAGGTCCATAGCTCGCGCCACGATACGCAAGAGATAGTCTGGGAGCCCGCGCCGCTGCTGGTCGCGGCGGAGGAAAAGTCTCCCTACGAGGTGCAGCAACGCGATGCTGAATGAGCCTGTCCTAATTCTCAACGGCAACTACGAACCGCTCAACGTGTGTAACACGAGACGAGCGATGACCCTGATCCTCGCGGGCAAGGCCACGGTGCTGGAAAATGGCCGTGGGGTGATTCGCACTGTCTCCCGCACCTTCGAGCGCCCGTCCGTCATCCGCTTAATCTACATGGTGCATCGACCGCGCCCTCGCGTGCGATTATGTAAGCGCGAGGTTTTGCGCCGTGACGGATACCGTTGTCAATATTGTGGGCGCAAAACCAGAAACCTTACGCTGGACCACATCGTGCCCCGCCATCGCGGAGGCCGCCATCGCTGGGAGAACCTGGTCGCGGCTTGCCCTGAATGTAACCGCCGCAAGGGAGGACACACGCCGGCCGAGCGGGGCATGAAACTATTGAGTGATCCTTTCGAGCCGAAAGCCACGGCGGAGTACATCTTCGGGCGCTACACCGATGACCTTGACGGCTGGAGAAAATACTTGGAAGGTTGGTAAGGCGCCACCTCGGTCATCAAGCTGAGTGGGCCGGGTGATCGCCACCCGGCCTTTTCCGTTACACAGGTGCAACGAGCTTCGGAAGTGCATTGCACCTCAGGAGATAAACATGCAAGCTAATGAAGAATCTTTTAATTATGGTGGACAAGCCGTCATCGAGGGGGTGATGATGCGCGGTTCGCGCACGCTGGCGGTCGCGATGCGAGACCCAGAGGGCAATGTCATCTTGGAGACGGAGCCGCTCAACGCGGCGCTCTATAACGGCCCCATCAGCCGTATCCCCTTCCTGCGCGGCCTAGTGATGCTCTGGGACGCGCTCGGCTTGGGAATGAAGGCCCTGATGATGTCGGCCGATGTGGCGGTGGGCGAGGAGGCCGATTTCTCCGGCCCGGTAACTTGGGGAACGGGAGGAATGGGGATTTTGCTGGGAGTAGGGCTTTTTATGTTGCTGCCCTCCTTCCTGGCCGGCCTTCTCGATCCCTACATCGACTCTGAGTTGATCATCAGTTTAGTAGAAGGACTGGTGCGCTTGACCCTGGTCGTGGGCTACATCTGGGTCATCGGCTTCATGCCAGAAATCGAGCGCGTCTTCGCCTATCACGGCGCCGAGCACAAGACCATCAACGCCTACGAATCCGGCGCGGGGTTGACCGTCGAGGCGATCCGGCCCTTCCCCACCGCCCACACCCGCTGTGGCACCTCCTTTTTGCTGATGCTGGTCGTGCTGAGCGTGTTGATCTTCGCGCCACTCGATCCACCTAACTTGCTCTGGCGTCTAGCCAGTCGGCTGGCGCTGCTCCCGGTCGTCACCGGAATTGCCTACGAGTCCATCCGCTTGGCCGCTCGCTTTGCCGACCGTCCCTGGATGCGATGGCTGGTCACACCCAATCTGGCGCTCCAGCGGCTGACGACCCGCGAACCCGATGATGGGATGTTAGAAGTGGCTATCACAGCACTGAAAGCGGTCCTTTCCGACGAAGATAAGGAGTGAAATAAACCGATGGACATCCTGGCTGCAATGCACCGGCGCATCAGCGTGCGCAGTTACAAGGAGCACTTGGTAGATCCGGCGCTGAAGAAACGCTTGCTTGAACTGGCTAAAGAGACCGAGCACTTGTCCGAAAGCCCGCCCCGCATCGCCATGGTCGACGGCGTGGATCAGACCAAACAGGTTCTCACATTCATGATTGGCTCCTATGGGCTGGTACAGAACGCGCCCCATCTGCTGGTGGGCGTGTTGCCCGAGGATAGCGACCGCGCCCGCCTCGATCTGGGCTATGTGCTGGAACAGGTGGTGCTGGAGGCAACCCGGTTGGGGCTGGGAACCTGTTGGATCACGGGCACGTTCGACGCCGAGAACGCCGGAGAGGTAGTCGGGCTGGAGCCGGGCGAGATTGTAGCAGGCGTCTGTGCATTGGGCCATCCTACGGAAGAAGGCTTCGGGCGCTTCCACAGCCGCCTGGTACGCCGTCTGGCGGGTGGACACAAGCGTAAGCCCCTCACCGAGACCGTCTTCACGGAACGTTGGGGAAATCCGTGGTCGTCCAAGGAGGCCGATCCGACACTGGTCACTATTTTGGAACACGCTAGAATCGCACCATCGGCCCACAATGGTCAGCCTTGGCGCTTCATCGTCCGGCCCGAAGGGTTGATACTGACGACAGCAAGGCCAGCCCCCATCGACGCTGGCATCGTGATGTCCCACGTCACGCTGGCGGCCGATGCATTGGAGCATGCAGGGAACTGGGAAATTCGGCTTGGAGATGACTCCCTAGCCCAAAGCTGCAAGCTGCCTCAGAAAGCCACTCCGGTGGCAATATTCCGCTAGAGAGTAACTGCTCAGCCACTAATTCAGCAGGACTTGTAATCCGGCGATTTTCGAAGAGCTCTGGGTTTCCTGTTCAGCAAA
>CAZDYW010000440.1:0-2805 GCA_964509655.1 uncultured Anaerolineales bacterium | reverse complement strand
CAAACGATGGTCAAGTTGCCCCATTCCCGACCTTCGACTATACTTACTTGGGCAATGGCAAGCCGAGTAGCTGAGGAAAGGAATGTAGCCGGAGATGACCGAGAAAAACTTGAAAACACGTCTGAGGAATGGCGAGAGGCTGATCGGTTCACTGGTGACGCTTCCAGCGCCGGATGTGGCCGAGATTATGGCACACGCGGGCTTCGACTACCTCTGGATTGAGACCGAACACGCGCCGATGGACTTCATCCACGCCCAAACTATGATCCAGGCGGTCGGCGGACGCTGCCCTTGCCTGATCCGGATACCGGACATACAGGAGGTATGGATCAAAAAGGCGCTGGACATCGGCGTCGATGGCATCATCGCGCCCCAGGTCAGGTCAGCGGCCGACGCCGAGCGGATCGTCGAGTGGAGCCTCTACCCGCCGGCCGGTCGGCGCAGCGTGGGCGTCTCCCGCGCCCACACCTACGGGATGAAGTTCCAAGAGTACGTCAACACAGTGAACGATGAACTGACCATCGTGCTTCAGGCGGAAAATGCGGAGGCCGTGCGCAACATCGGGGCCATCGTGGAGACGCCCGGAATCGACGCGGTGCTCATCGGCCCCTACGATCTCTCCGGCAGTCTCGGCGTCCTGGGACAGACGAATCATCCCAAAGTCCAGGAGGCCATAACGGAGATACGGCGCCGCTGCGCGGAGGCCAGCATGCCGGTGGGCATCTTTACCACGGACGCACCCACGGCGCGAGAGTACATCGAGCAGGGCTTCACCCTCATCGCCCTCGGTATGGATGTGTTTTATCTCTGGCAAGCGGCCCGCGCGACATTGGAAGAGGTGCAAAAAAGCAGGTAAATGGCCCGCTAAGCCGCCGGATCTGGCGATCCAGCGGGAGCGGGCGAATGGAAAGGCAAAAGGTGACAAAAGATAAGTTGGAAGCTCCCCTCCAAGCGGGGAGTCTGGTACTCTATAAGCACGACCCCGCACGCGTCGCCTCCGTCGGCGCCAAGAAGCTCCAGATCGAGCTGCCCGATGGTGAGACTCTGTCAGTAAGGCCCAAAGATGTCACGTTGTTCCACCCCGGCCCAATGGAAAGTCTGGACGCGCTGGGCGACCATCCGGCGGGTGAGATCAAGACCGCCTGGGAATTGCTCAGCGGTGGCGAGACCACCTTGCCCGAACTGGCGGAGTTGGCCTACGGCGCTTACACTCCGAACACCGCCTGGGCCGCCTGGCAGGTCGTGAGCGATGGGCTCTACTTCCAAGGGAGCCCGGATGAGATCATCGCCCACACGCCGGAGGAGGTGGATGAGGAACGCGCTGACCGCGAGGCTCGCGCCGCAGAAAAACGGGCCTGGGAGGAGTTCCTGTCCAAAACCCGCGCCATACTGCGTACCCCCTCTGGAGAAAGGCCGCAGGAGGCCGATCTGCTCGCGCCCGAATATGAGCCCTTCCTCCGCGACGTGGAGATGTTGGCCTTTGGGCACACGGACCGCAGCAACGTGTTACAGGAGCTGGGCCGCTCCGAGAGCCCGGAGGACGCTCACGCCCTCCTCTTGAAGCTCGGTTACTGGGATCACACCGTCGTGCCCTACCAGCAGCGGCTCGATTTGCCCAGCGAGCCGCCGACTGCCCCGCTGCCCGATCTGCCGGAGGAATCGCGGGTCGATCTCACCCACCTCCCCGCCTTCGCCATCGACGACGAAAACACCAAGGATCCCGATGACGCCATCAGCCTGGAGAAGAATCAAGACGGTCTCCGTCTCTGGGTGCATATCGCCGACGTATCCGCCCTGGTGACGCCGGAAAGCGAGGCCGATCTGGAAGCGCGCGCCCGTGGCTCCACGCTTTACTTGCCCGATGGGAACGTGCCCATGCTGCCGCCACAGGCCGCCCGCAGGTTGGGGATGGGCATCGAGGACAAATCGCCCGCCCTCTCCTTCGGCCTTGACTTGAGCCCGGAGGGGGAGATCCTCGGCGTGGAGATTGTGCTAAGCTGGGTGCAGGTCAAGCGTCTGACCTACGATGAGGCCAACGCGCTGATTGAGGCTCAGGAGGAGCCGTTGTGGGCTCTCCATCAGGCAGCCAGCGTTTATCAAGAGCGCCGCCGGGAAAACGGCGCCATCCGCCTCGATCTGCCCGAGGTCAAGGTGCGCGTGAATGATGGGCGCGTATCCATCACTCCCTTGCCAGCGCTGAAAAGCCGCGACTTGGTGCGCGAGGCGATGCTGATGACGGGGGAAGCCACAGCCCACTTTGCCCTGGAGCAGGGAATCCCTCTGCCTTTCGCCACTCAATCCCCTCCCGACACCGACGAGCGGCCCGAAGACCTGGCCGGGATGTATGAGTTGCGACGTCACATGAATCGGAGCCAGCACAGCAGCCATCCCGCGCCCCACGCAGGGCTGGGCCTGGAGGCCTACGTGCGGGCCACGAGTCCCCTGCGGCGCTACCTCGATCTGGTGACCCATCAGCAACTGCGAGCCCATCTGCGCGGGGAGGAGCCATTGGAGATGGGAGAGCTCGTGAGCCGCATCGGGGAGACAGAGGCCGTCTCCGGTCGGGTCAATCTGGCCGAGCGGCTGTCCAAGGAGCACTGGAAGCTGGTCTATTTGATGCAGCATCCCGATTGGCGCGGCGAGGGCGTGCTGGTGGAGCGCTGGAATCGGCGCGGGACGGTGCTCATCCCGGAACTGGCCATAGAGACAAAGGTGAACTTGCGCCAGGATCGTCCCTTGAACGACAGCGTGCCCCTCGCGCTAGTCGATGTGAATCTGGCGGAACTGGAGGCCCACTTCCGGCCC
>CAZDYW010000439.1:0-2806 GCA_964509655.1 uncultured Anaerolineales bacterium | reverse complement strand
GGGTGGTAAATTATTTCTTTCTGAATCCCTAAATTGAGTGCAAATGCTCTATTGACAAACTGCACATAGCGTGTTATACTTGAAGCGGTTTGAGAGTTACCCTTTTCTCCAGACAAAAAGAGGAACGAAAAGGGATCACGCGCAACGCGGGGAGAGGAAAATGAGAGGCCGGGGAGCAGGAGGGACGGGGCGAAGATGGAGACAACGGGGTTGTTCCCGCCGAGCGGTGCGTTTTCTGGACCCGACTTTGCTTCTGCTTCTACACCATGGGCCGGCGCATGGCTACACCCTGATCGACCGGCTGGAGGAGTTCGGCCTGGAAAATACCAATCCCAGCGTAGTCTACCGGGCGCTGCGGAACATGGAAGAAAAAGGATGGGTCACCTCGACCTGGGATGAGGAACAGACCCAAGGCCCGCCGAGGAGAGTCTACCACCTCTCCGAGCTGGGCGACGAGGTGCTGCAATGGTGGACCTGTGATCTGGAGGAGACGCAGCGGATGATCGATAACGTCTTGAGCACCTATCAGCAGCATATGGAAGAGGGCGAAGGGGAGTATCATTGATTGAAAAAATACCCCCTTGTTATTTGCGAAGAGTTCAGCGCAAGCGCATTCGAGCCGCGCTACACAACCCACAATACTAGGAGAAAGAATGACAGATAAAGAGCAAATCATAGAAGCATTGAGACAAGTAGATGATCCTGAGTTGGGCAAAAGCATTGTCGAGCTGGGGATGGTGCATGACGTGGAAATGGAGAACGCCACGGTGCGCTTCACACTGGCATTGACCACGATGGCCTGCCCGCTCAAGGAACGTATGATGGAGGAGGCGGAGCAAGCGCTCCTGGAGTTGGACAGCGTGCAGAAGGTGGAGGTAGAGCTGCGCGAGATGACACAGGAGGAAAAGGAAAAGATTTGGCCCGATCAGCCGCAGCAAAAGACCGGCGTGGCCGCCCACCTCAACAAAGTGAAGCACATCGTGGCGGTGATGAGCGGAAAGGGTGGCGTGGGCAAGTCCTCGGTAGCCGCGCTGTTGGCGGTAGCGTTACGCCGCCAGGGCAATCGAGTCGGCGTGCTGGACGCCGACATCACCGGCCCCAGCATTCCCAAGATGTTTGGCCTCCACGAACCGCCGCCGATGGGACCGGTGGGCATAATTCCGGCGGAGAGCGAAAGCGGCATTCACGTTATGTCGATCAACCTGCTGCTGCCCAGCGAGGATGAGGCCGTGATATGGCGCGGGCCCCTCATCAGCGGCGCCATCAAGCAATTCTGGGGCGACGTAGTCTGGGGCGACCTGGATTACCTGATCGTGGACTTGCCGCCCGGCACATCCGACGCCTCCCTGACGGTGATGCAATCCATACCGCTCAACGGCGTGGTATTGGTGACCTCGCCGCAAGACCTGGCCGGGATGGTGGTGCGCAAGGCGGCCAAGATGGCCGATCATCTGGAGGTGCCAGTCATCGGCGTGGTCGAGAATATGAGCTACGCCACCTGCCCCAAGTGCGGCGAGCGGATGGAGGTCTTCGGCCCCAGCCAAGCGCTGGACACAACGCGACAACTGGGCGTCCCGCTGCTGGGAAAGCTTCCCCTGGACTCGGAACTGGCCCGCCGCTGTGACGCCGGCGAGATCGAGGCCTATGGCGCGGAGGCTTTCGAGCCCATCGCGGATGAAGTGGTGGAACGAATGCCAGATGAAATGACGCAGCCCGCCTTCGGATAAAGCGCAAGATGAAGACATATCTCGATTGCTACCCTTGTTTTCTGCGCCAGGCCCTGGACGCGGCACGCATGGCCGGGGCCGACCAGGCTCAGCAAAAAAAGATTCTCGACCAAGCGCTCGACTTGCTGGCGCGAGTTGACGCCTCGAGCACGCCGCCGGAAATCGGCGACCGAATACACCGTTTGGTTCGCGCCGAGGCCAATAACGGCGATCCATATCAAAAGATCAAGGAGAGCCACACACGCCAGGCGCTGGATTTCTACCCGCGAATGGAGGCGCTGATCGCGGAGGCGGATGATGTGCTGGATACAGCCCTGCGATTGAGCATTGCGGGCAACATCATCGACCTGGGGCCGGATCGAGAGTATGACCTCTGGGAGACGGTGGAGCGCGTGTTGGATCAACCATTCGCAATCGACGACCGGGTGGCCTTCCGAGAGGCGCTCACCGGGGCGGAGCAGGTGCTCTACCTGGCCGATAACGCCGGCGAGACCGTCTTCGACCGTGTGCTGATCGAGGCGCTCGATACACACGTCACTTACGGCGTGAAGGGCGGCCCGATCCTGAACGACGCCACGCGCGAGGACGCGATAGCCGCCGGAATAAACGAGGTAACAGAACTCGTCGACAACGGGTCTGATGCACCGGGCACGATTTTGGAGCGCTGCTCGGAGGAATTTCGGCAGCTTTACGACGCAGCCGATGTGATCATTGCCAAGGGACAGGCTAATTACGAGACACTGAGCGATGAAGGATCGAAAGTGTTCTGCCTGTTGCAGACTAAATGCCCCGTCATTGCTCGCGACGTGGGCGTGCCGGTAGAGAGCATAGTGCTGAAGCAATGCAGCGCATAAGAGCACACTGAAGGAGGTGAGACAGATGCCAGGATTTGACAAGACTGGACCGGCAGGACAGGGGCCGATGACGGGTGGCGGTCGAGGGTTGTGCAACCCCCAAAACCGCGCGACCGGCTACGGCCCGAACGGTGAGCCCGATCCGGCGGCAGCCCCGCCCGCTTATGGCACGGGGCGCCCGCGCTGGGGCCTGCGAGGCTTCTTTGGACGCGGCTTCCGTGGCGG
>CAZDYW010000438.1:0-2808 GCA_964509655.1 uncultured Anaerolineales bacterium | reverse complement strand
CGGGGCCATATCCGGTTACTTGGCCTATCGCTGGTTGGAGGAGCAGGGATACCAGCGGTGAAATTGCGCTACGACCAGCCTATGATATAATAGCCGTTGTCTAGTGGGGAAGGGTGCCGGAGTGGACGAACGGGGCGGTCTCGAAAACCGCTGTGGTCTAGCGGCCACCGTGGGTTCGAATCCCACCCCTTCCGCTGAAAAAGCCCTCGCATTGCGCGAGGGCTTTTTGCTTTCGGCCTACCGTGTCGATTTTCTACTCCTCGTCGGTGACCTGCTCCGGCTTGCCCCCACGCCAGACGGTGATCTCTTGTTCCTGTATGCGCACCCAATCGCCGCTGTGGATACGTGAGACCTCAACCTGATCCACCATGGGGATCTCGGCGATGACCGCGCCCACGGCCACGACCGGATCAGCCTCCGCGTTGATGAGCGCTGCCGGCGCTTTCCCGTTGCGTGCCAGCCGATAGAGCGTGTATGAGCCGACCGTGCTGCCCTTACCGGTGGGGAAAACCAGAATCTTTCCGCTCACGCTCTGCCCTTCCAGCGGATGGCCCACTTCGATGACCCGGCCTGTATCGGGGTCCACGCCGCCCAGGAAGCCAATCGGCGTTGGCGAGGCCAGCGCCTCGCCCTCGACGTGACCGGCATTGACCACACGGGCTTGGACGGAAAAAGTTGGGGGGGGCATAGCAACATAATTATACTATGATCGATGTGGGAAGCCAATCGCTAACATTTGGCAAAATCAAGATGATGATTGGCTTGCCCAGAGAGACCTTGGCACTTGTACATATTTCCTAAATGGCTAAAATGGGTAGCACGAATGATCACAGAAGTCGGCTGGCGAAGAAGACATTAGAAGATGCCTTTATCCACGCGCTACAAGAGTTGTTAGCTCCCTCACAAGTGAGAAAGGAGGCGCTCGATGAAGCTGTTGAACGCTGCCTTCTGGTCTGCGTTCAGGCTGTACTTGCCGATAGTGATGCGAGGTTATAGGGGGAAATATGACAACGGGAAATGGAAGTAAAGCAGTGCGAGTTGTTCGCTGGATAGCGAGGGGCTTTTCTGGCCTCGCAGCCGCTTTGATTCTAATCATTTTCATCGGTGAAGGTCTTACTGAAGGGTTTTTGCCCCTTCTTCGGTTGTCAGTCCGTGAAGCTCTCCTGATGATTGCGTTCTTGGCTGTGTGGTTGGGGTTGTTGCTGGGCTGGAAGTGGGAGTTGTACGGTGGGTTACTTACGGTCTGCGGGATGGCAGCTTTTTATTTGTTTGATTACCTGTTTTCAGGTACATTCCCGAGAGGCCCTTTCTTCCTAATTTTGGCCTCTCCGGGATTATTGTTCCTCTATTGTGGGTTGCGGGCCAGGGAGGAAACGGAAGCCGAAAGTGCTTAGCGGGAGAGCGAACTTACATCGACCTCACGCTTGGTTCTCCCGCCATTTCCTCAGCCTTTCGATGATCTCTTGTTCGTACCCGTGCCCCTTGGGCTTGAACCAGTCGGCCTTGATTCCCTCCGGCAGGTAGCGCTGCTCGACCCATCCCTGAGGATGATCGTGGGGATACTTATAGCCCTCGTGCTCGCCCAGCGTGCGTTCATAGTGCTCGCGCAGTGCGCCATGGAAGACATCGCTTTTGTCGCGCAGGTAGACCGGCACAGGCCCCGCGCCCTGCTCCTTGATCTCCTCGACTGCCCTCCAGTATGCCCCCACCGCATTTGACTTGGGAGCAGTGGCCAGGTAGAGTGTGGCCATAGCCAAGTGATATTGGCCCTCCGGCATACCCACCCATTCGAATGCTTGAGTGCAAGCGTTGACCACTATGACGCCGTTGGGATCGGCCAGCCCGATATCCTCGGCTGCCAGGATGTAGAGCCGGCGTAAGATGAATCGCGGGTCCTCGCCTGCGGTGACCATCTTAGCCAGCCAGTAGAGCGCCGCGTCTGGATCACTGCCGCGCACTGACTTGATGAAGGCGGAAACGGTGTCGTAGTGCTGATCTCCGCTCTTGTCGTAACGCAGCGCACGCTGCTGGATCGATTCCTCGGCCACTGCCAGCGTGACGTGGATAATGCCCTTCGCGTCAGGCCGCGTGCTCTCCACGGCCAGCTCCAGTGCGTTGAGGGCGTCCCTGGCGTCTCCGGCAGCGGAGCGCACCAGATGGGCCATAGCCGCATCTTCGATCTGGACGTTGCGCTTACCGTAGCCGTGCTCTGCGTTGCTCACTGCTCTCCGCAAGAGAGCTTCCACCTCGTCATCGGCCAGCGGTTTGAACTGGAAGATGCGAGAGCGGGAGACTAGGGGGCCGATGACCTCGAAATAGGGATTCTCCGTCGTGGCGCCGATGAGGATAATTGTCCCATCCTCGACGTGGGGAAGTAGCGCATCCTGCTGGGCCTTGTTCCAGCGGTGGATCTCATCCACGAAGAGAATCGTGCGCTGACCATACATTCCCAGGCGATCACGGGTCTCCTTGATGATTCGCCGGAGGTCGGCAACACCTGCCAGGACGGCGCTGATGCTCTCGAAATGCCTTTCGGTCGAGTTAGCTACAATCATCGCCAGCGTCGTTTTTCCGACGCCCGGAGGTCCCCAGAAGAGGAGCGATGAGAAGAGGCGATCAGAATCGATGGCACGGTGCAGCAGGCGCCCCTCGCCGACGATGTGTTCCTGACCAACAAACCCCTCCAAGGTACGGGGACGTAACCGGGCGGCCAAAGGGGCCTTGCGGTTGATCTGTTCCTGGCGATTGTGCTCGAATAGGTCTTTCATACCTCTGCCCCCTCGCTTTCTGAACGTTGTGCGGGAGGGG
>CAZDYW010000437.1:0-2815 GCA_964509655.1 uncultured Anaerolineales bacterium | reverse complement strand
CGGCGGCCCGTTTGCCGGCGCCCATCGCGCTGACGACGGTCGCCGCGCCGGTGACCACGTCGCCGCCGGCCCAGACCTGCCGCTTCGTCGTCCGACCGGTCTCCTCGTCCGCCACCGCTGTACCCCAATCGGTGCGCTCCAGCCCCCCGGCGTCGTTGAATACCAGCGGGTTGGGCCGCGTGCCGATGGCCATGACCACCATATCCACTTCCATATCGAACTCGGAGCCCTCGATGGGAATAGGACGCGGGCGCCCGCTCTTGTCGGGTTTGCCTAACTCCATACGGATGCAGCGCATGCCCCGGACGGTTCCCTTCTCGTCGCCGTGAATCTCCACCGGATTGGTCAGGAAATCGAAGATGACTCCCTCCTCCTCGGCGTGATGCACCTCTTCAGCGCGGGCGGGCACTTCGTCCCGCGAGCGGCGGTAGACGATGTGGACCTCGCCGGCTTGGCCCCCGTTCTTTTGGGCCTCAAGCGCTTGCAAGCGGAGCGCGGAACGTGCAGAATCCATCGCCACGTTTCCCCCGCCGATCACGGCCACTTTCTTCCCCACCTTGACCGGCGTGTCATATTCAGGGAAGCGGTAACCCTTCATCAGATTGACGCGGGTGAGAAATTCGTTGGCCGATAACACGCCGCCGTAGTTGATGCCGGGGATGGGGATGAAAATGGGCAACCCGGCGCCAGTTCCCAGGAAGACGGCGTCGAATTCCGCCAGCAGCTCGTCCAGGGTGAGGGTGCGACCGATGATGTGATCGGTGCGGATCTCCACTCCCAAACATTCCATCGCATAATCGATCTCGGCGTAGACCACATCATCCTTGGGCAGGCGGAACTCCGGGATGCCATAGGTCAGCACGCCGCCGGGGGCGTGGAGCGATTCGAAGATCACCACATCGTGCCCCTCCCGCGCCACGTCCACGGCGCAGGTCAGCCCGGCCGGCCCGGAGCCGACGATGGCCACACGCTTGCCAGTGCTGGGCGCTCGCTCCAGGGGGCAGGCGCGATGCTTTAATTCATAATCGCCCACGAAACGCTCCAGCCGCCCGATGGCGATTGGCGCTCCTTTTTTGGCCAGCACGCAGGTAGCCTCGCATTGAACCTCTTGCGGGCAGACGCGACCACAGATGGCGGGCAGGTTGTTCTTCACCTTCATCGCCTCCACCGCCCCGACCATATCCCCTTCCCGCAGCGCTTTGATGAAATCCGGGATGAGGACATCGACCGGGCAGCCTTTGATGCAGGTCGGGCGGGCGCATTGCAGGCAGCGTGCCGCCTCCTTCTGAGCCAGTTCCAATGTGAAGCCCAGGGCGACTTCGTTGAAGTTCTTCACTCGCTGCCCTGGGTCTTGTTCGGGCATATCTTGCCGGGGAATCTTCAGTCGTTCACGTTTAGTGAGTTCGGTCACCACTAGGCATCCTCCTCCAGCATCACCCGCTCCATACGGCAATTGTGCTCCCAGTGCTCCACTGCCTCATGTTCCTCTTGCGCGTAAAATTGCTGGCGGGCCAGGAGGTTATCCCAGTCCACCTTGTGCGCGTCGAATTCGGGGCCATCCACGCAGACGAACTGGGCCCCACCTTCCAGCAAAACGCGGCACCCGCCACACATACCGGTGCCGTCGATCATAATCGTGTTCAAGCTGACGATGGTGTGTACTCCAAAGGGCTCCGTCGTCGCAGCGCAGAACTTCATCATAATCGCCGGCCCAATGGCCCACACGCGGTCGATTTCACCTTCACGTTGCTCCAGAAATTCCTGGAGCGGCTCGGTGACCAACGCCTTCCGGCCAAATGAGCCATCGTCGGTGCAGATGACGATCTCATCGGAGACGGCACGCATGCGCTCCTCCCAGAAGAGCAACTCCTTCGTGCGTGCGCCGATGATGGAGATGACGTGGTTTCCCGCCTCCTTGAGCGCCCGCGTGATGGGGAAGATGGGCGCGATGCCCACCCCGCCGCCTATGCAGATCACGGTGCCATAATTCTCAATCTCGGTTGGGTGACCCAATGGCCCAGCGAAAGTCGCCAGTTCATCTCCGATCTCTAGGGTGCCCAATTGCATTGTCGTCTTCCCCACTTCCTGGAAGATGATGGTGATGGTGCCGGCCTCTCTGTCATAATCGGCGATGGTGAGCGGGATGCGTTCGCCCTGCTCGTCGATGCGCAGGATGATGAACTGGCCCGCTTGCGCCTTTCTGGCGACGGCCGGGGCCTCAACGATCATCAGTTTGTTGATGTCGCTGAGTATCTCTTTGTGCAAAATTGGGTACACTGATTTTCCTCCGATCTCTGTTAAGTTGTTTGGCCCTGATCTAGCTTGACTACCAAGCTTTCCGGCATCTTGACCGCCACTACCCTGCCTTTGGCGCACACCTTGCCCTCCGCCGAGAGCGTGGAGGCGACCACCACTTTACGCTCCGTGATTTCCTCCACACGCCCGCGCACCTCCAGGGGAGGGCCGAGGGGCGTCGGTCGCACGTAATCGACGTGCAGGGAGGCGGTCACGAAGCGCAGCGGCGGCTCCGTATCCATCGCGCGACCCTCAGCGCGGTAGGCGGCGGCCGCGGCCGTGCCGGTGCCGTGGCAATCGATGAGTGAGGCGATCAAGCCCCCGTAGACGTAGCCGGGGATTGCCATATGATAGGGCTCCGGCTGGAAGGTGCAGACCGTCTCGTCGCCGTCCCAGTAGCTCTTGATCTGCAACCCGCGCTCGTTGAGCCGCCCGCAGCCGTAACAGTAACTCAAGTTGTCGGGGTAATAATCCTGAAATGCTTTTTCGGGCATTTATTGTTCTCCTCTACGCTTTCACC
>CAZDYW010000436.1:0-2816 GCA_964509655.1 uncultured Anaerolineales bacterium | reverse complement strand
AAGTAAAATAAGCCTATGGAACCGAGATATTCGCCCCGCCTGGCGCTGGTCGGCCTGCTTCTCGTTTATGTCACAATCGGTGCGCTTTACGCCGCGCTCACGCCCATCTGGCAGGTTCCCGACGAGCCGGCCCACTACAATTACATCCGCGCCCTGGCCGAAGGCCGTGGCTTCCCCGTCATCGAGCGCGGCGATTACGATCAAGCCTATCTCCGTCGCCTCACGGAGGAGAAGTTCCCGCTGGAGCTCCCCATCGAGCCACTGGAATATGAGGATCATCAGCCACCGCTCTATTACCTGCTGGCAACGCCCGTTTACTTGCTCTTCGACGGTGCGGTGATACCGCTGCGGCTGCTCTCCGTGCTCTTCGGCGCGGGAGTTTTGGTAGTCGCCTTCGGCACCGTGAAATCCCTCTTCCCCGCCCGGCCCAGCTTGGCGCTGATGACTGCTGCCCTGATCGCCTTCATTCCCCAGCACGTGGCGATGACGGCCGGTGTGAACAACGACACCCTGGCCGAGTTGATCGTGGGGGCGAACCTCTGGGCATTGGTGATTTACGCCAAAGGTAGGAGGAACCCTCCTTGGCCCATCGGCCTGCTGCTGACGGCGGCGCTCTTGACCAAGACGACGGCCTATGTGGTCATCGGAGTAGCGGTGGCTGCGGTAGCGCTTCGTCGACAGCGGGAGCGCCGCACTTGGAAATGGGCAGCGCTGCAACTGGCCTGGATGATCATCCCCGCGCTGCTGCTTTCCGCGCCGTGGTTCATCCGCAACGGGCTGACCTACGGCTGGCGCGACCCGCTGGGCCTGAATCGACACAACGCCGTCGTCGTGGGACAGCCGCGCACATCCGAATGGCTGGCCGACTATGGCTGGCGGGGTCTGCTGAGCCGCATGAAGCGCACCACGTTCCAGAGCTTCTGGGGCCAGTTCGGCTGGATGGGCGTGGTTCTTCCGGCCCGTATCTACCAAGCGCTGAAGCTCTTCACCGCCATTCTAATGCTCGGCTTCATCTTCTGGCTCATTCAACAGCGCCCCCGTCTCCATTCCTCTCTCCTGCTCGCTTGCTCCGCTTTTCTCACCTTCTCCGCCTTCGCCTGGTACAACCTGACCTTTGTCCAGCACCAAGGCCGTTACCTCTTCCCGGCCCTGATACCCATCGGGGCGGCGGCCGCGCTGGGATTGGACAGATTGGCAAAGATACTCCCGCGACGCTGGAGGCCATGGGCGCTGAGCGTGCCCTTCCTCAGCCTGGCACTGCTGGACCTGTATTGTCTGTTCAAGTTTGTCATTCCTTTCCTGACGAGGTGACCGATGGGCAACGAGTCACCCAGGTGCCCTGAACAAATCAGTAAATTTAATTTTTCCTTATCGTAACGTAATCGTAACATCAAACTTCCCCTTTTGTGTTAGAATTGTCTACAGAAATACTTCCTTGATTCGGCTTGGACGAACTAACAGAAGGAAAGTTCTGTGGCAACATACAAAATCAACGGTCAGGAAATACACGCCGTCGAAGAGGGACACCCAGACCGACAATTGGCGCTGATGCTCCACGGGTGGTCCAGTTCATGGTACGCGATGTCACCGTTGATCGGCCTGGTGAGCCAGCGCTTCCGCGCCGTCGCCGTCGATCTGCCGGGATATGGTGCATCCCCCCCGTTGCCGGAGCGGGTGAAGATTGAGACTTACGCTGACATACTGACCGATCTCGCCGAGAAGATGACCGACAGCCCCGTGGTGCTGATCGGGCACTCTATGGGCGGAATGATAAGTTTGACCATGGCCTTGCGCAATCCGGCCCTGATCGAGCGCATGGTCTTGATCAGTCCCACAATCACCGGACACCTCTCACAGTACATCAACCTATTTGTCTCGCCGATCACGCTGCTGGAGCGCTTCGGGCTGGGCAGCTTGATCGTCTCCTCCGTCGAGCAGCTCATGGTGGGTATCAGTGACCGCCTGATGCGCCCTGCTTCCTTCGCCGAGCGCACCGGTATTACCAGAGAGGATTACAATCGCTTGCGGGCCGACGTTCGCCGCCCCGGTCAAGGCCGCGTGCGAGCCGAATGTTTCTTCGCCATGCGCGAAAATGATCTGCGCGGGCAGCTTGGGGAGATCGACACGCCATCGCTGGTGCTCTGGGGCGCCGAGGATAACACTGTCCCCCTGCGCGACGCCGGCGTGGTGGCGGATGAATGGCCGGAAGCCGACCTGCGGATCATCCCCCAAGCGGGCCATTGGGCTCACTTCGAGACACCCGACGCCACCCGCCGTCAAATCGCTTCTTTCCTCGGCCTGCCCCGCTTCAGCGACGAACTCCACAAGCCTGTCGATGACGAGGAGTTGATGCTGATTAGGGAAGTAGCGCGCTTCCTGGCCCATTCCCCCGTGGGACGCAATCTCAATCAGGCCCAGCGCACCCGCCTGGCCGCCCAGTTCCGCCAGCGCACCTACTCACCGGAGGAGACAATCGTCAATGTGGCCGAATCTGGCAACGAGCTCTACATCGTGAGGGAAGGCACCGTGGAGGTCTGGAGCGACACCGATCGCCCCGACCAACCCTCGCAGGAATCAAGCCACGTGGCCACGATGAGAACTGGTCAGATCGTCGGTGAGCTTGCAATGCTGGACGAGGGACTGCGCAGCGCCGATCTGGTCGCTGGCCCAGAAGGCGCAACAGTGTTGGCATTGGATCGAGATCGCTTGTTGGCCCTCTGCGAGGATGACGCGGTGCTGGGCACCCGGTTGTTGTGGAACATCGCCGGCGCTATGTCTCAGCGGGTACGCTTCGTACTCTGGCAACTGCGGCGATC
>CAZDYW010000435.1:0-2821 GCA_964509655.1 uncultured Anaerolineales bacterium | reverse complement strand
GTGCATAACAACGGATCGATCACCGCCTTGGGGCGCTTCGTCCGCTCGTCGATCTCCTCCGATTTCAAGATGGCCGGGCAGCCGACGCGGAAGCACAGTCCGCAACCGTTGCAGGTGTCGTGATCGACCGCCACGGTGGGCCGACGCTCGAACTGGGGCGTGAAGACGCAGGCGCCATTGACGAGCACCACGCTGGGACGCTCCTCGACGGCGATCGCCTCCTTGATCGCTCGACCAACCTCCTCGACGTCCAGCGCGTCCACCACCCACAGATCCTCAACGCCCATCGCCCGCACCACAGACTCGATGTCGATGGCCTGCGTCTCCTGTCCTTGCAGCGTGACGCCGGTGGCCGGGTTATCTTGCCCGCCCGTCATCGCCGTCGTGCCGTTATCCAAAATCAGCGTGCAGGCATTGCCCTGATTGTAGATCATGCTGGCTAACTCCGGCAAGCCGGTGTGGAAGAAGGTCGAATCGCCGATGGTGGCGACCACCTTGTCGGGGCTGCCGGCCTGCTTGGCGCCGTGGGCCATACCGATACTGGCCCCCATCGAGATCACCATATCGGTCTCCTCGAAGGGCGGCAGCACGCCGATGGCGTAACAGCCGATGTCGCCCGACACCACCAGCTTCAGCTTGTGCAGGTGGAAATAGACGGAACGGTGGGGACAGCCGGGGCACATCGCCGGCGGACGTGCAGGAATGTTGAGCGCGACGGGCTGAACCTCCGGAGGCGTCGGGGTGGAGATAGGAAGATCGGCCTCGATGGCCCCTTCACGGACGTTGCTCAGGGTCAGCTCGCCGGTGAGGGGGAAGAAATCCTTGCCCACGCACTCCAGGCCCATAGCCCGCACCTGGGTTTCGATGAAGGGGTCCAGCTCCTCGACGATGACCAGCCGCTCGACCTCGGCGGCGAAGTCGCGGATCATCTGCTGGGGCAGCGGATGGACCAGGCCCAGCTTGAGGAAGGAGAACCCGGCGAAGACCTCGCGGGCATACTGGTAGGCTATGCCGTCGCTGATGACGCCGACGCGCTTGTCGCCCCACTCGACGCGGTTGAGGGGGCAGACCTCGGCATACTCGGTCAGCGCCTCCATGCGCCGCTCGACTTCCGGGTGACGCAGCCGGGCGTTGGCCGGGATCATCACATACTTGCGCGGGTGGCGCTCGAAGGATGGCAGGGGTTCCCATTCGCGCGGCCCCTCCGGCATGCGCACCTCGACCGCCGATTTGGAGTGTGAAATACGCGTGGTGGAGCGCAGCATAACGGGCGTATCGAAGCGCTCGCTCAGCTCGAAGGCGAAAGCGGTGAAATCCTTCGCCTCCTGGCTGTCCGAGGGCTCCAGGCAAGGGAACTTGCCGAAGAGTGCGTAGTAGCGGTTGTCCTGCTCGTTCTGGGAGCTGAACGCGCCCGGATCGTCGGCGCTGACCAGCACCAGGCCCGCGCCCACGCCGGTGTAGGAAAGGGTCATCAGGCTATCGGAGGCGACGTTGACGCCGACGTGCTTCATCGCCGCCAGCGCTCGTCCTCCGGCGAAGGAGGCGCCGATGGCCCCGTCCAGCGCGACTTTCTCGTTGGAGGCCCATTCGGCTTTCACTCCGGCGTACTGGGCCAGCGCGGGTAGAATTTCCGTGCTGGGCGTGCCGGGGTAAGCGGCGGCGTAGCGCACACCGCCCTCCCAGGCTCCCAGCGCGATCGCTTCATTGCCCGAAAGTAGACGTTTTTTAGCAGCAGATTTATCCAACTTCTCCATTTGGTTGCTCCTCTGATCTAAATTCAATTTTGACACAAACTTCTTGGATTTTTACGATAAGCTGTCATCAGAATTCGGAAGTCTCAAAAAAGCCCATTGCATAGCGGATCTTGGCGCTGTAGCGAACTAAGTTTCCCTCCGAGATACTCAGCGAAAGACTTCCGAATTCTCAAGTGGAAAACTACAGAAGCTTCTTGTGTCTACTCAATCCGCTCTAGCTAGGCTTGTAACCCGGCGACTTTCCAAAGTAGTATACCACACCAGTCGCAAGTTTTACAAATTTCCCCGCCCGCGAACTTGACCGGCGGGCTATTCTATGGGAAACTTGGCACTGGAACAAAAGTAATCCCTTTCTGCTCACGCCGGACGTGCCGTCCGCCAGGAGCGAGGGGATAAACGACACCCTATTCCTGAGCTCATTCTGGCGCTTTAGAATATCCTGAAAAAGTGAGGAAAATGATGGTCCAAAAAAGATGGCTGCTCGCGTTGCGTTGGCTGCTCGCGCTGGCGCTGCCCTTGCTACTGATCGCCGCTAATATGCGCATTGTGACCGGGCATTGGTTCGTGCGCTGGGAGTACAACAAGGCCAGCTTCCCGCCCGACCCATTCGGCTTCTCCACCGAGGAGCGGATCCGCCTGGCCGAGGTGTGCGTCGATTATCTGGCGACCAACGCCGACATCACGCTGCTGGCCGATCTGCAACTCCCCGATGGCACGCCGGCCTTCAACGCGCGTGAACTGCGCCACATGGCCGATGTGCAAGCGGTCTATCAGGCCATCACAATCGCGGGCCTCATCGCCGCCTCACTCTGGCTCATCGGCGGGGCGGCGCTGCTGATCATCCCCCAGGCACGCCGGCACATTTCCGCCGCGCTCTGGAGCGGGAGCCTGCTCACGCTGGGATTGTTGCTCGCCGTCGGTGCGTTCATGGCGCTGAGCTGGGGCGAGTTCTTCACCACCTTCCACCATATCTTCTTCGAGGGCGACACCTGGATTTTCCCCACGTCCGATACGCTGATCCGCCTTTTCCCCATCCGCTTCTGGATGGACGTGGCGGCGACCATCGT
>CAZDYW010000434.1:0-2822 GCA_964509655.1 uncultured Anaerolineales bacterium | reverse complement strand
ATTCTCTAACCAGCTTCGAGTCCAAAGCGGCGCAGTTCTCGCTCGTCCTTCCGCCAGTTCTTGCGCACTTTGACCCACAGGTCGAGGTAGACCTGCCCGCCGACCATGCGCTCGATTCCGCCGCGTGCTGCCGAACCGATCTGGCGTATCATACTCCCGCTCTTGCCGATGATAATCCCCTTCTGGGAATTCTTCTCGACAAAGACGTTGGCCGAGATATAAGTCATGTCATTCTCTCGTTCTTTGAATTCCTCGACGACGACGGCCACACAGTGAGGCACTTCCTGGTAGGTGTGATGGAGTACTTGTTCCCGGATCAGCTCGGCGGCGATATCCCGCTCCGTCTGATCGGTGACTTGATCGCCGGGGTAGTAGCGCGGTCCCTCTGGTATGGTTTCGATGATCTTGTCCAGCAGTTCGGCCAGGTTCGCCCCCTCGGTGGCGATGGTCATTATCCAATCGTGATAGTAAGGGGCTAGCTTCCAATAGGCCTCGGTGTGTGGCTCGACCTGTTCCGGGTCCAATAGATCCATCTTGTTGAGCACCAGGATGACCGGCGCATCGCTCTGTCTGGGCAACAGTTCGGCGATCATGCGGTCTTCGTCGGTCGGGGGGACTGACACGTCCACCATAAACAGCACCACGTCGGCGTCCGGGATGACGCTTTTGGCTGTGGCTACCATAGCCTCACCAAGCTTGTGATGTGGTCGATGGATCCCCGGCGTGTCCACGAAGATCACCTGATACTCCTCGTGGGTGAGGATGCCCAAGATGCGACTGCGCGTCGTCTGTGGCTTGGGAGATACGATGGCCACTTTCTGACCCACGAAGCGGTTCATCAACGTGGATTTGCCGACGTTGGGCCGCCCGATGACGGCGACGAAGCCTGATCTGTGGCCCTCGGGTACGGCGAAGGGGTCGGGGCCTTCCAGTATCTCCTCAAGCGAAAGTTTTCTACCTGTATGCTCTGTGGACATTATTTATCCTTTCCCAGGTGCAACGCACTTTCGAAAGTGCGTTGCACCTCAGTTTAGATGGATACCCTGCGTCCCTCATAAGCGCAGAGGAAAAGCTCGTGCAATTCATCATAAGATGGCGGGCGGGCGGCGGTGATCATCTGCGTGTCGTTGAAGGCGTCATCCACCATTTTCTCCACTTGTGCTTCGTAGGCCGCACGTTCGATGCCGGCCTCGGAGACGCTGGTGGGATTGCCGATCTCGCGGATCAGAGCGCGGATCTGTTCGGCCAGTGCCCGTGCCGCGTTCTCGCCCTCGTCCTGGGTGAGGCCGAGCATGACGGCCAAGTCCGCGAAGCGCTCCGGGGCCTCGCGGGCGGCGAACTCAATGGTGTAGGGTAGAAAGATGCTCACAGAGCGCCCGTGGTGTGTGTGGAAGGAGGCTCCCAGGGCATGTCCCATCGCGTGTGCCATTGAGGCCATGGCGTTGCCGAAGCCCAATCCCGCGCTGGTGGCGGCGTTGTGCATCCGCTCGCGGGCCTCCATATCACTTCCATCCTCCACCGCGCGAGGCAGGTACCGGAAGACATCGCGGGCTGCCTTGAGGCAGAGCCCATCGGTCATATCGGTGTGCCAAGTGCAGGTGTAGCCCTCGACGGCGTGGGTCAGCGCGTCCAGGCCGGTGTCAGCGGTCAGTTGGGGCGGCATACCGGTCGCCATCGCCGGATCCACGATGGCGATGTCGGCCACGTTCTCCCGGTTGCCCAGTCCCATCTTGCGCTGCTCCTCGGTATCGGTCAGCACGATGGCCCAAGTGACCTCGGCGCCGGTGCCGCTGGTGGTGGGGATGGTGATCAGCCGCGCCTTCTGGCGCAAGCCCAAATCGATGAAGGGGTTGATCTCGGCCGGCTGGAGGTCGGGCCGTTCGTAGAGCACCCAGATGGCCTTGGCGGCGTCCATCGGTGAGCCGCCGCCCAGCCCGATGATCCAATCGGGCGCGATTTCCTGCGCTGTCTCCACGCCCCGCAGCACAGTCTGCACGCTGGGATCGGGCTCAACGGCATCGAAGATGTGCGCCTCGATGCTGACCTTGCCCAGGTGAGCCTTCACGCGCTCCACTATGCCCAACTCGACCAGCGTGGCATCGGTGATGATCAGGGCACGCTCGCCCCGCAGTCCATCGAGTTCGTCCAGCGCCCCTTCGCCGAAGACAATTTTGGGTGAGACGAAGTGCCACATAGCTACCACTCCGTGGGGACGAGTGCGCAGCAAGCCACGATCTCCTGGGCGGCCTTGGGGTAGCGCATGATCTTCATCATATTTCCTTTGAGTTTGAGCTTGCGCGTCATCATACCTTGGATGGGATCGAGTTCGCCCTTGATGACGCGCTGCCATGCGCCGAAGGGTGCGCGAAGCAAGAACTCGGCCTCTCGCTCCTCCTCGCTCTCGACCATTGCGGCGCCTGGACTTTTACCGTGGTAAAGGCCAAGATACAGATAGGCTGTCTCGTCATAAGCATCATCGGGCTCGACGACGAAGATGAAGTCGCCCTCCCAGTCCTTCGCCGAGCGTTCGTAGGACTCGCTGGCGTTCAGCTGTTCGCTCAGTTCCTTGATCCATTCGTCAGACGGGAATTTGAAGGCCATATTTCTCACTCCTCAGATAAATAGCTTTACTTACCGTGCTGCCCCAGGCCGGCGATCTGCCTGAGCACGCCCAGCACGCCCAATGAGAGCTTGATCGCGTCACCGGGTTCCACGGAGGGCAATTTCTCCTCGCCCTCTTCGTCCACTTCGATAGGGGCTGACCGCAGATACAGATAAGCGGCCCCCACACCTACGAGAGCGCCTAGAATTCCGCCGATTAC
>CAZDYW010000433.1:0-2822 GCA_964509655.1 uncultured Anaerolineales bacterium | reverse complement strand
TGCCGATCCCCGCATTTTGTGGCACAGCGTCACATTTGGCAATCCGAGCGGAGCACGGCTGACGCCACGCGAAATCCCAAAGAGCCACCACATCTTCCCTCCCCACGATAACGTTTGGCCCGCATGCTGGGATGTGATATAATCCCACTGATATGCAGGATTCTGCAAGGAGCAGTTCCCACGTTGCCATCAACGCGCATCTCCTCTCAAGCCAAGACTCCTATCGCAGCGCGGGTGTCCACCAATACATCTATCACCTGCTGCATCACCTTGGCTTGTCCGATGAGGGATTGCGTTACACTGTACTGTTGGGAGGGGGTGGCCTTCCCTCAGATTTACCCCTTACCATCCATCGCTCTCGCTGGCCCACAACTTCCCCTGAGGTGCGTATTTTATGGGAACAAATGGCACAACCCTGGGTTTTGCAAAAAATCGGTGCCGATCTGATCCACAGTCCCGTCTTCGTTGGCCCGGTTTTATCCTCTTGCCCCTCAGTCGTCACAATCCATGATCTGAGCTTCATCCGTTTCCCGGAGCTGTTCCGTCCTGCCAACCGCATCTATCTGTCGATGATGACGCGGCTTTCTGTGCATCGGGCACGCCGCATCATCGCTGTCTCAGCTCACGCCGCCGCCGAGACCCATCGACTGCTGGGCGTTCCACAGGAGCGCGTGGACGTGGTCTATCACGGCGTGGGGGAAGAGTTCCATCCCTGCCCAGAGGAAGAGGTGGCTGCTTTCCGTCAGCGGCAGGGCTTGCCAGAACGTGTGGTGCTCTTCGTGGGCACCCTTGAGCCGCGCAAGAACCTCACGCGGTTGGTCGAGGCTTTCGCCCGCGTGCGGGACGGAAGGACGAAACTCGTTCTGGCCGGGGGAAAGGGATGGCTTTATGACGACCTTTTCGCCCGCGTGGAGGCCTTGGATTTGAGTGACGAGGTTATCTTCCCCGGCTATGTGAAAAACGAGGACCTGCCCCTATGGTATAATGCCGCGACACTGGTGGCCTATCCATCACTGTACGAGGGCTTCGGGTTGCCCGTGTTGGAAGCCCAGGCCTGTGGAACACCGGTTTTGACGTCGAACGTGTCCTCTTTGCCTGAAGCCGCCGGAGACGCCGCGCTTTTGATTGATCCTTATGACGTGGGCTCATTGGCGGAAGGGTTACACCATCTCCTGAGCGAGAGCGATCTGCAGCGGGAATTCAGCGAGCGCGGGCTGGCTCACGCTGAGCAGTTCTCGTGGTACCAGGCCGCTGAAGAGACAGCTCGCGTTTATCGGCGGGCGCTCGGTGAAGAGATGTGTGGGGAAAAAAACTTGGTGCAACTTGACCGATCGGCGCTGAGCGAGGCTGAGGAGTGAAGGGTATGAGAAGACGTCAGGAAACTCCTTTCTGGATCATCATCTCCGATATCGTGTTGATCAATGCCAGTATGTTTTTGGCCTACTGGGTGCGCTACGAGCTTCAGTGGTTCCGTGACATTAGCTATTACCACACCCCGTCGGCCTACATACCCTTCAGTATTTTGTTCACCTTGCTGATGTTACTGGCTTTTCAGATCGACCAGGTGTATCAGCACTGGCGCGGACAATGGCTAGATCAGGTTTATCGCATCATTAACGCCACCGCGAAGTCGGCGGTAGTTATGCTGGCCATTACGTTCATCACTCAACCTCTTCAGTATTCACGACTGCTTCTCATTGAGGCCGGTATCCTTGCTATCCTCCTGTTGGCTTTATCGCGGGGGCTTCAGCAGGTGATAAAGAATTGGTTGCATGCCCATGGTATCGGGGTGATTCGTACCATCATTGTCGGTGCCGGTGAAATGGGGCGCACTGTGATGCGCACTGTAGTGGCGCGGCCTGAGCTCGGCTATCAAATAGTGGGATTTGTGGATGACAACCCGGAGAAGGGGAAAACGGATATCGGTCGCTTCAAAGCGCTGGGAGCGATCAACAATCTGCCCCGGCTGATAGAGCAGAAAGGCGTGGACGAGGTTATCATCACTTTGCCGTGGATGTACCATCGTAAAATTATGAGTATCGTGCGTGCTTGCGAGAGACGGGATGTGAGCGCCCGCATTGTGCCCGACCTCTTTCAGATGAGCCTCAGTCGCGTCGACGTGGATGATCTCGGCGGGGTGCCCTTAATCGGGGTACAGGAAGTAGGTTTCGAGCAGCGTGTGCGCTTGATCAAGCGAGCGATAGACGTGGTCGGCGCACTGAGCATATTGGTAGTAGGGTCGCCGCTCTTGGCCCTCATCGCGCTGGCGATCCGAATCGACTCCCCAGGGCCGGTCTTCTTCCACCAGACCCGGGTAGGAGCTAATGGGAAGCTGTTTGATATACACAAATTCAGGTCTATGCGAGAGGGAGCAGAAACAGAGCTTGATGAGTTACGCGACTTTAACGAAGTCGATGGGCCCATTTTCAAGATGCGTGACGATCCACGCCTGACTCGAGTGGGGCGGATATTGAGACGAACAAGCTTCGACGAACTGCCGCAGCTTTGGAACGTGCTGTGTGGGGAGATGAGCCTCGTTGGGCCTCGGCCTCCCATTCCCGCTGAAGTCAGCCGTTATACAGAATGGCACAAGAAGCGGTTGGAAGTTCGTCCCGGAATGACGGGCTTGTGGCAGGTTAGTGGCCGCAGCTTGCTCAGTTTCGACGAGATGGTCTTACTAGATATTTATTATATTGAGAACTGGTCGCCTTGGCTTGACCTTAAGATATTATTGCTCACCATTCCGGAGATATTTTTTGGAAATGGGGCCTACTGAATCGAGGGGTGCAGTAGTCCAACAACACTCTACAGGAGAGCACTAC
>CAZDYW010000432.1:0-2825 GCA_964509655.1 uncultured Anaerolineales bacterium | reverse complement strand
CTGTCCCTCTGTGGTTACCCGTTTGGCTCCGAATCCACCAGGCTAGGAATTTTTCGACGCGAAGTGTGGTCAAACCGAGAATGCAAACCAAACTTAGTAAATTCTGCGATAAGCTGATCGAGGCTGGCTGGCTAGGGGCGGTCATAATCACCCCTCTCTATTTCAACATCTACACCCAGCGGGTCTTCGCTATCGGCAAGGCCCACCTGCTACGTTCCATCGCCCTGCTGATGACGATGGCGTGGGTGATAAGCGCGGCTGAAGAGTTGAAGGGCAAATCGGAGCAAAGTAAGGCCCTGAACCCAATCCAACGGATAGCGAGCTTCTTGAGACAGCCCCTGATCCTACCCATCCTGGCATTCGCAGTCGTGTCCTTGGTCGCTTCCCTCGCCTCCGTCTGGCCTCTAGCGAGCTTCCGAGGATCTTACCGCCGGGCACAGGGCTTTTACACCACCTTCGCCTATCTGGTGCTCTTCTTGTCTATGGTGCGGACGCTGCGCACGCAAAGACAGGTTGAACGTTTGATCACCACAACCGTCTTGACCAGCTTCCCGGTCTCCCTCTATGCCTTTGTTCAGCATTACGGCCTCGACCCCATCCCCTGGAGCGCAGACGTCGCGGGGCGCGTGACCTCAACTCTGGGCAACGCGATCTCGATCAGCGCCTACCTCATCATGGTCGTACCCCTGACGATAAGACAGTTCGTCGCCTCGCTCTCCAGGCTCCGGGGCCAAAATAAGAAGCCCCCCTTATCCCTTGTCTCGGCCGGGCTATACTTTCTCGTCCTGTTCACACAGCTTTCCGCTATAATTTTCTCCCAAAGTCGCGGGCCGTTCCTGGGCCTCATCGGAGGACTGTTCTTCATGTTTTTGCTCTGGATGATCAGCGAGGGTCGGGGAGCGATCGGGTTAGCGGCAGTCAACTTGGTCGTCATCTTGGGCCTGTTTTTGATCGTCCTAAATCTTCCCAACACCCCCCTGGTCGCGCTCGAGAAGGTGCCCTACGTGGGACGCTTGAGCACGATTGGGGAGACCTTGAGCAGCGGCGGGCGCCCCTTTATGTGGGAGGGCGCCATCGATATGATCCAAGATGATCCCGGACGAGCGATAATCGGGTATGGGCCGGAAACCATGTTCGTCGCTTATCAGCCTTACATGCCCTCGGAATTAGCCGAGATAGGGGGCGCTTTCATGAACCCCGATCGCGCCCATAATGATATGCTGGACGCTTTGCTTACCACCGGCCTCGTCGGCGTGACGGTCTATCTGATCCTGTTCGGCGCCATCTTTTACTACAGCCTGAAGTGGCTGGGGCTGATCAAGACCGCGCGAGAACGGAACTACTTCGTCGCCCTCTTGGCGGCGGGAGGATTGGTGGGAGCTGGTTCTCTGTGGTATCTGACCGACACTCCGAAATTCGTCGGTGTGGGCGTGCCAGGGGGCATGCTGGTTGGCCTCACGGCTTATCTCGTCCTGTACATCGTCCGCCATCGGGGGGAGGATCCGGCCTATGAAACTCCTCCGTTGCTATTGATCGCCCTATTTTCCGCCCTTGCGGCCCATTTCATAGAGATTCAATCGGGAATTCCCATCACGCCCACGCGCACTGCCTTCTGGGGCTACGCGGCGCTGACTTTTGTCATCGGCCTTTCCCTGCAGGACGTGCGCCCGCTGGCTCCCTTGGAAGTCGAGTCGGCTTTGAGCAAAGACAGTAAGAAGCGACGGAGCCGACATCGGAAGGCCGATCGTGGGATCCGTCTCAACGAGTTAATCCCCTCACACGCTCTGGCGCAATCATTGCTGGTAGGCCTGATCCTGACTGTTATGGGTTTCAGTCTCATCAATCTCGAAATCAACGCTTTGCTCGTGGGATTTATGGCGTTGATCTGGCTTTTCGCTGGCATTTTAGTGATCTTGGAGGCAGTCGGGCGCGACGGAACTGGATGGAGCGCCGCGTTGGTTTCCTACCTCACGGGGTCCTTGATCCCTTGCCTGATTTTCATTCCCCTTCACGCTGCCAATCGGCCTGGAAGCGGTGATCCCGCCCGGATTATAACCGTTCATTATCTCTGCATCGGTCTTTTCCTTCTGACCATCGCCGCTGGCCTACTCAGACGTGCTTCGCTTCCGCACCGCTTCTGGTTCCAGTCCAATTGGTGGCTTTACTTCGGATCAGTCGTGATCGTCGTAGTGCTCATCGTCACCACCAACCTCAATCTCGCCAGGGCGGATATATATTTCAAGGTAGGTGATGCCATGCTGGGATACGAAAATTGGGGCGCTGGCATCACTTTTTTCAAACGGGCCGTGAAGCTCGCACCCAGGCAGGATTATTACCATCGTTGGCTGGGCCAGGCTTATCTGCGACAGGCTATGGCGGATGCTGAGCATAGATCGGTCTGGCTCGGGGAAGCGCAAGGGGCATTTGAGCGAGCGAAGGAGCTCAATCCTCTCAACAGCGAGAGTTATGCTCATCTGGGAGAACTGTATCAATATTGGGGCACGGCTTTGGAGGACCCTCAGGAGACGGCCCAGAAGTTAGAGAAGGCTCTGGGTAACTACGAGCGAGCGGTGGAGCGGAATCCCGCCACCGAGGGGAAGCGGCTGAAGGAGCGCATTATGAACCTGCACATTGACCTCGCGCGGGCCTACGCTCGCACCGGAAGAGTGGATGCGGCCATCGCCGAGGCCGAGGCCGCGAAAAAGCTCGCTTCAGCTGAGAAACAGGCCGAGCTGGATGAGATGATCGCTACGTTGGAAAGTCAGAGGTGAGGATACCTTATATGTCATCCATCATCTCAAAGGCCAAAGAAAATCCGTGAAATC
>CAZDYW010000431.1:0-2826 GCA_964509655.1 uncultured Anaerolineales bacterium | reverse complement strand
ATTCGTCCCAGATAGGGAGCAACGACTGTGGGATAGTCGGTTGAGCCATATCGGTAAACATAAACGAGAGCATCTGGATCCGATACAATGGCCTGAATGATCGCTTCATATTCGGAAAGCGTCGTAGCAGCATCCAGATGCCTCTGGCGAATACGCTTTTCTAAATGTTGGACGCCTTTTCCTGACTTCCAACGCACCTGAGATCGAACTTCTTGAATGCTATCCGCTATTTGAGCACGAGAACTTTCCACTTTTTACTCCCAAGCGCATTATAGCACATCTGCCAGCCAATAGCAATATGAAGCAATTAAAGTAACGTGAGGAGCAATCATGCAACCACAATCAGAAGCGCTTCACTCCATCGTCGTCACGCTCACGCCGACGCGCGAATCGAGCGTGCGGGCCTCGATGGGCTATCAGGCCCACGCCGCTTTCTTGAAAACCGTGCGCGAATCGGACCCGGCGCTGGCCGAGGTGCTGCATATGCCCGATATGCCCACCCGGCCCTTCACCGTCTCCACGCTCCACGATGCACCGCTTGCGCGGAACGGACGCCTCCATCTCTCACCCGATGAGACTTATTGGCTGCGCTTCACCACGCTCATCGAGCCGCTCTTCGAGCGCTTTATGGCCCGCTTCCTGCACGGTCAGGGACGGCCGGTCGTGCGGCTGGGCCGCGCCGTGCTGCTGATCAAGGAGATCATCGCCACGCCGGAGGGCCATCCCTGGGCCGGCTACACCTCCTGGGGCGATCTGGTGCGCGAGGCCCGGCCCGAGGACGAGATTGTGCTCGATTTCGTCTCCCCCACCGCCTTCGGCTTCGGGCAGCAGGATTGGGGCAAGAAGGTGATGGTGCTGCCCTTGCCAGAGACCGTCTTCGGCAGTTTGGCCCGCTCGTGGAACCATCTGGCGCCCGCGCCGTTCCGGCTGGATCGCAGGACGCTGCGGGAGTACCTGGACGAGCACGTGGTGATCAAGCGCATCGACGACCTGAACACCCAGATCTTCCGCCACCGCCGCGCCTTCCACGTCGGCTTCGTCGGGCGCGTCACCTATGGGCTGATGGACGACGACCCCGCCATCCGCGCCCAACTCAACGCCCTGGCCGACCTGGCGCTCTACGCCGGGGTGGGGATGAAGACTACAATGGGTATGGGGCAGTGTAGGCGGATTGAGAATTGAGGATGGAGAATGGAGAGTGAAGGATGGAAATGCCTGATTACTTGCCTATCTCGATGCTTAATCAGCTTGAATACTGCGAGCGGCGCTTCTGGCTGATGTACGTCCAGGGGGAGATGACGGTCAACGCGCCAGTGCTGGAGGGTATTCAGCAGCACGAGCGGGTTCACACCGGCGGCGTCGAGCGGGATGGAGATACCATCATTCACCGCCGCGCCTATCTCTGGTCGGATGAGCTGCGCGTCTGCGGTTTTGCCGATTTGGTGGAGGAACGCGATGGTGAGATGATGCCGGTCGAGTATAAGCGCGGGAAGATGGGGCGCTGGCTCAACGATCACGTTCAGCTCTGCGCCCAGGCGATCTGTCTGGAGGAGCGCACGGGCGAGAAAGTCGAGCGGGGGCAGATTTTCTACTGGCGCTCGCGGCGGCGTGTGACGGTCGAGATCACGCCGGAGCTGCGAGAGCGCACGGAGCAGGCTGTGAGACGGGCTTTTGAGCTGTTGGAAAAGGGCCAAATTCCACCGCCCCTCGATCAGCGGGCTAAGTGTCGTGATTGTTCGCTGGAAGAGATTTGTCTCCCGCGCGAGGTGCAGATACTGAGCGTAAAGCGTAAAACGTAAACACGTAAAGCGTGAGGAAGTGTGACATGACTACATTGTACGTCACGGAGAGACGGTCATTGGTCAAGAAGAGCGGCGATACTCTCGTCGTTCATATCCCAGAGAATGAGGAGCAGGGTACGCCGAAGCGAAAAGTTCGCGTGCCGCTGATCAAGGTTACGCAGGCGGTGATTTTCGGCGATGCGACGCTGACCAGCCCAGCGCTGGCGGCGTTGCTGGAGCAGAAGGTGGACATCTGTTTTTGCTCCCATTATGGTCGCTTCCGGGGGCGGCTGGCCCCGCCGATGGGCAAGAACAGCCTGATCCGGCTGGAGCAGCATCGGGCTCACAATGACCCGACGCGGGCCTTGGGGTTGGCGAAGGGGTTCGTCTACGGTAAGCTAGCGAATATGCGCACGCTCCTGATGCGGGCTAATCGGAAGCGGGATGACGCCGAGATTGCGCATGCCGCCGATTCGATCAAGGGCGTGATGGGGGAGGTGGAGGAACTGGAGTGGGATGCAGATGCGCCGCCGCCCGATCCTTCTGATCCCCAGGCGGGCACGGCCTACGGGTCGCTGCTTGGGCTGGAGGGGGCTGGGACGGCTTTCTATTTCGGCGTCTTCAGCAAGCTGCTGAAGGACGACTGGGGCTTCGAGCGGCGAACGAAGCGCCCTCCGCGCGATCCGGTCAACGCGCTGCTATCCTTCGGCTATGTGTTGCTGACGAACCAGACTGCCTCGGCGGTCAGCATTGTGGGACTCGATCCTTACGTGGGGTTCTTGCATTCCTCCCAGTTCGGCAAGCCGGCGCTGGCTCTGGATGTGGTGGAACCATTCCGATGTGTGGTAGTGGATTCGGTGGTGCTGACGTTGCTGAACAATCGGATGTTGACGCGGGATGATTTCGAGGAAAAGTTCGGGGCCTGGCGCTTGAGCGACGCTGGACGCCGCACGTTTTTGACCAAGTTCGAGGAGCGGCTGAATACCGAGATCACACATCCAGCCTTTGGCTACAGGGCGACCTACCGGCGCTGCCTGGAGCTGGA
>CAZDYW010000430.1:0-2835 GCA_964509655.1 uncultured Anaerolineales bacterium | reverse complement strand
AAGGCTGAGGTTGAGGAAAAGGTCGAGGAAGAGGTCGAAGAAGTTGAGGAAAAGGCTGAGGTTGAGGAAAAGGTCGAGGAAGCCAAACCTGAACCCAAGCCAGCTCCCGCTCCCCGTGCGCCAGAGGCGCCGCTCAGCGGCGACGTACAGCAACTCGCCGAGTTAACCGCTGGCATTGTCATCGACCGCTTCCGCAGCGCGATGGTGGCTGCGCTGCGCGACCTGGGCGGGGAGGTGAGCATAGCTCCCACACCCAGAGCGCCGGTAGCTCCCGCGCCAGAGGCTGAGCCTCAAGCGGAAGCCGCGGTCGAAGAGGAAGCAGTGGAGGAAGAAGCTGCTCCTGTCGAGAAGAAACGCCCGCGACCTGAAGTGTCTCCGTGGGCTGAGGATAAAGAAACGGCCATAGATATTCCCAAGAAGGACTGGACAGGTAAGGTTCTAGAGATAACACTGGGCGCTACAGAAGCCGACGAAGGTACACGCGCCGAGACGGTCACTGTAGGTGGACAGTCCACATTACCTTTCCTAGGATTCGAGGGAGACATTGGGCATCGGCCCTTGATAGCCATCGAGGTCGAGGATAAAAAGCCTGACGACTGGTCGGAATTGCTAATGAATGCCTGGGGCGACGTGATGAACGATCCAGGCGAATGGGCCAAAGCGGCCGAGAAGGCCGGGGCCGATCTGATCACGCTTCAGCTCAGCTTGACCGACCCTGAAGGTGAACCTAACACGCCCGAAAGAGCCCGCGATGTAGTGCGCAAGGTGCTAGAAGCCACAGGGTTGCCGCTGATCGTGCTCGGGCCGGGACAGGTCGAAGCCGACAATGAACTACTTGTGCCCGTGGCAGAAGAGGCAGCAGGCGAGCGCATAGTCCTTGGTTTCTGCGAGGAGAAAAACTACCGTACCATCGTGGCAGCAGCCCTGGCTCACGATCAACTGGTCATCGCTCGCACCGCTATGGACGTCAATCTGGCCAAGCAGCTCAACATCCTGATCAGCGATATGGGCTTGCCTCTGGAACGGATTTTGATGGACCCGACCTGCGCTGGCGTGGGCTACGGCATGGAATACGGCTATTCGGTGATGGAACGGCTGCGGTTAGCGGCCCTACAGGGTGATCGAATGACCCAGTTGCCAATGCTCGTCACCGTTGGCTACGAGGCTTGGCGACAGAAAGAGACCAAGTTCGGCGATGACGTACCCGAAGCCTGGGGCGAGTGGGAGGAACGAGCGATCAACTGGGAGACGGTGACAGCATCCACACTGATCGAATCGGCAGCCGACATCGTCACATTGCGCCACCCGGAGTCGGTACGGCGTATCCACACGATGCTTGATGAGTTGGGAGATTGGTAGACTGGAGAAACCAGGTTTTTCTTAAGCGCAGCGGCATAAACCTGGTTTCTTATACCAATTACCATAGGAGAAAGAAATGGCACTTTCAGGTATTCAGATTTATAAACTATTACCGCAGACCAACTGTAAAGATTGCGGATTTCCTACTTGCTTGGCTTTCGCAATGAAGCTAGCGGCCAAGCAAGCCGACTTGGACAAATGCCCTCACGTCTCGGACGAGGCACGGGAGAAGCTGGCCGAGTCGGCCGCGCCGCCTGTGCGACTGGTGACGATCTCCGCCGATGGGCGCAAAGTGGAGTCGGGAAACGAAATCGTGCTTTTCCGCCACGAGAAACGCTTTTTCAATCCTGCTGGCATCTTCATCCGGGTATACGATGATCAGCCCTTGGACGAGGTCAAGGCCCAGGTCGACGAAGCGATGTCGTACTCGGTGGAATACGTGGGTATGGATTTGACGCTCGACGGCATCGCTGTCCATTCGACCGGCAATGCCGACACGTTCGCCGAAACTGTCGAGGCAGTGCTAGACACAGCTCAAGTGCCCCTGATTCTGCTCGCCGATGATCCTGATGTGATGGCGAAAGGATTGGAGGCTGCCGAAGGAACTCAGCCTCTCGTGTATGGCGCCACAGCCGATACGTGGGAAGCCTTCGCCGAACTGGCCAAGGAACACGACGCGCCCATGGCGATCCGCGCCGAGACAATGAGCGAGCTGGCAGAGTTATCGAAGGAAATCAAAGAGGATGGCGTCAACAACATCGTGCTCGACCCTGGAGTGCGCGACATGCACTCCATGCTGGCACTGAGCACGCTGATCCGACGCCTGGCGATTGAGGAGACATTCCGCCCGCTGGGGTTCCCGCTGATTAACTTCCCCAGTGAATGTGCGGCTGAATCTTCAGCCGACGATGAGGGGATGGTTTCCATCGCGGCGACGCAGGCCATCTGTAAGTACAGCGGCTTCGTCGTGTTGGACCGTTTCAGCCCGGCCACCGTTTATCCCCTGCTGGTGCTGCGCACCAACATCTACACCAATCCACAAGAGCCGATCCAGGTGGAGCCTGGTATCTATGAGATCAACGATCCGGGGCCGGATTCGCCGCTGATGGTCACCACTAACTTCTCCATCACTTACTTCTCCGTGGCCAACGAGGTGGATGGGAGCGGGGTTCCGTCGTGGCTGCTGGTGGCCGACGCCGAGGGCATGAGCGTGCTCACGGCCTGGGCCGCAGGAGAGTTCGATGCCGAACGCATCGCCAAGGGCGTCAAGACCACCAACATCGCGGACAAGATCAACCATCGCAAGCTCATTCTCCCCGGCCACGTCTCGGTGCTCCTGGGCGAGGTAGAGGAGGAGCTGCCGGGCTGGGAGATTCTGGTCGGCCCACGCGAGGCGGTCGATCTGCCCGGTTATCTGAAGTTGTGGAGTGCGGAGTAGGTTGAGGGTTGAGGTTGAGGATTGAGGTTAAGGGTTGA
>CAZDYW010000429.1:0-2836 GCA_964509655.1 uncultured Anaerolineales bacterium | reverse complement strand
TAAAAAATCCGTCGAACATACTTGACTGACATTTTGTGAAATTATGTCGAAAGTAACCCCTCTTCGCAAACAATATCTGCAAATCAAAGCTCAACATCCGGATGCCATTGTCTTCTTCCAGTTGGGCGATTTCTACGAGGCCTTCGATGATGACGCCGAAACGGTCTCCAGGGAACTCGATATTGTGCTCACCTCGCGCCCAGTCTCCAAGGGGCAGCGTGTACCGATGGCCGGCGTCCCCTGCCACGCAGTCGAGGGCTACATCGCCCGCTTGATTGAGAAGGGCTATCGCGTCGCCATCGCTGAGCAGATCGATGACACCACACGTAGCGGCCTGGTGGCGCGGGATGTGTCGCGCGTTGTGACCCCTGGTACCGTTGTCGATCCCTCTCTCCTGGATGATAAGCGCCCTAACTATCTGGCGGCTATCTTCAGCGACGGGAGCCGCGCCGGTCTGGCTTATGTGGACATCACCACCGGTGAGTTCGCCGCCACTCAGCTCGACATCGGCGAGGTTGAGCAGGAATTGGCACGCTTGCAGCCCCGTGAATGCCTGGTGCCTATGACCGAAACTCGTAACTCCGAAACCTCAAACTCAGAACTTGAGGGCCTGTTACCTGGCGTGCATGTTACACCATTACGGGCTTATCGTTTTGAGCTGGGGGCCGCTCGTCAGGTCCTGCTCGATCATTTCCAGGCGGCGACACTGGATGGCTTCGGATGCGCTGGGAAGCCCTTGGCGATCCGGGCCGCTGGTGCCATCATCCACTACCTGCGCGATACGCAGAAGGGCACGCTGGCCCAGATTGTGGGGCTCAGCACCTACACGACTACGCGCTTTATGCGAATCGGTGCCACCACGCGTCGCAATCTGGAACTGACCGAGACGCTCCGCGAGCGCAAGAAACAAGGCTCGCTACTCTGGGTTCTCGATGAGACGCAGACGCCGATGGGCGGGCGTCTCTTGCGCTCACGCTTGGCGCAGCCTCTACTCAATCGGGCGGAGCTAGAGAAGCGGCTGGATGTGGTGGAGGCTTTTCACGAGGATACCATCCTTCGTGGGAGGGTGCGCGATGTCCTGAAAGACATGCCCGACCTGGAGCGGCTGACCAATCGCGTGTTGGGCGGTCATGCCACGCCCCGTGACCTGGTCGGCATCCGCAAGTCCCTGGAGGCTGTACCTGAGCTGAGCGAACTTCTGGAGCAGCTTGCAACTTACAGCTTGCAGTCTGCAACTTGCTCCGACGTCGCCTCCTTTATCGCCACCGCCATCGTGGACGATCCGCCTGCCAGTACATCAAAAGGGGGCGTCATCCGCAACGGCTTCTCCGATGAGTTGGACGAGTTGTTGCGCTCGGTGCGGGAGGCGCGAGAATGGCTCGCCAGCCTGGAGCGGCGGGAGCAGGAGCGGAGCGGCATCAAGAGCCTTAAGGTGGGACACAACAAAGTCTACGGTTACTACATCGAGGTGACCAAGGCTAACTTGGACGCTGTGCCCGATGACTACACGCGCAAGCAGACCTTGACTAACTCCGAGCGGTACATCATCCCAGAGCTGAAGGAGGTCGAGACGCGCATCCTCAGCGCCGAGGAGCGGCAAGCGGAGATCGAGGGGCGGCTCTTCCACGAAGTATGCCAGCAGGTGGGAGCGCGCGGCAAGTCTCTGCTCAGGACGGCACGGGCTCTGGCGCGGGTCGATGTGGCAGCGGCCTTGGCCGAGGTAGCGGTGCATAACCGTTACGTGCGCCCCGAACTTACCGATGAAAGCGTGCTGGAGGTAGAGGAAGGGCGTCATCCCGTTGTCGAGCGCACGCAGCGCGACGAGCCCTTCGTGCCTAACGATCTGCGCTTGAACGAGGATGAACGTGTTTTGATCATCACCGGCCCGAACATGGCCGGGAAGAGTATCTTCATTCGCCAAGCGGCGCTGATTGTGCTGATGGCGCAGATGGGCAGCTTCGTGCCTGCCGATCGGGCGCGGATCGGTATCGTGGATCGCATCTTCACCCGCGTGGGGGCGATGGACGAGATCGCGGCCGGTCGCTCGACCTTTATGGTGGAGATGGTCGAGACCGCCAATATCCTCAACCATGCCACGCCGCGCAGCCTGTTGATCCTGGACGAGGTAGGACGAGGCACCAGCACATATGACGGTCTCTCCATCGCCTGGGCAGTGGTCGAATATCTGCATAATCACCCGGAGCGACGGGCACGGACCCTTTTCGCCACTCATTACCACGAGTTGACCGAAATGGCCGAGAACCTGCCGGCGGTGCGCAACTACAACCTGGCGGTCGTGGAAGAGGGCAATCAGGTCGTTTTCCTGCACAAAGTGGAGCCTGGAGGGGCGGATCGCTCCTATGGCATCCACGTGGCCCAGTTGGCCGGCGTGCCGCGCTCGGTCATCCATCGGGCCGAAGAGCTACTGACAGAACTGGAAAGCGGCGAGTTCCGTCCTGGCACCGACGAGCCAGATCCGTATCAGCCGATTCTCTTCGCTGATGAGCACCCCATTGTAGAGCAATTGCGGGAAATAGATGTCTCGACGATGACGCCATTGGATGCGATCAACAAGCTGTATGAGTTGCAGAAACGAGTGCAAGGGTAGGGCGAAGGGGACGAAGCAGTTCGGTATTCCTTGAAGGCTAAATTACTTGCATGTTCACAATGCCTATGTTATAATTTGAGCAGCATAGGAGCAACGTGAGAAGTGGGCAAGCCCCACTTTTCTTCATATAAGGCATATGTGAATATATCCTATGCACCGCCGGGTTTTGTAGCAAGCCAGCCAGATGGTTGGCGCCCCGGCGGTTTCATGGGCATATAAAGAGTGGTT
>CAZDYW010000428.1:0-2836 GCA_964509655.1 uncultured Anaerolineales bacterium | reverse complement strand
CCCAGGGAGGCGGGCTCGCGGGGGCGTATGGCTCGACCTTCCTGCTCACGCTGACCAACCCGATGACGATTCTGGCCTTCGCCGCGATCTTCGCCGGGCTGGGCGTGGCGGAGGCGGGGCGGGATTATGCCTCGGCGGCGGTGCTGGTGCTGGGAGTATTTTGCGGCTCGGTGCTCTGGTGGTTCGCCCTGAGCACCATCGCGGGGCTGTTCCGCGAGCGCTTCGACGTTCGCGCCCTGCGCTGGGTCAACCGCGCCTCTGGCCTCGTGGTGACCGGATTCGGCGTGGCGGCGCTGATCAGCTTATTATGAATCAAGCCTTCATCACTTCATCAATGAGGTGCTAGTGGACTTGCAACTTTAAGCCGGTTAGATAGAGATGGCTCTTTGGGATTTCGCGTGGTCTGCTTCGTAGGGGCGGGACTCCGTGCCCGCCCGCTAGCATTTTGTACGGGCGACCACGGAGGGATCGCCCCTACGTTTACACCACCACGCGAAATCCTAGAGACCCATAGAGATTAAATACAATGTCTGAGAAAAGGGGGCAAAATGGCTAGCTCATTCTGGAATGAATGCCTCGTTCAAGAACCGGACGTTCGACTGGGCATCAGCACCTGCTTGCTGGGAGAGAACGTGCGTTACGACGGCGGGCATAAGCGCGATCGCTTCCTGATCGACACCCTGGGCCAGTTCGTCGAGTGGACGCCCGTCTGCCCCGAGGTCGAGATCGGCTTACCGGTGCCCCGCGAGGCGATGCATTTGCAGGGCGATCCTGAAAATCCCCGTTTGGTGACCGTCAAGACGGGCAAGGACTACACCGAGCGTATGCAGACCTGGGCGCGGGAACGGCTAGAGCAACTGGCCGAGCTCAAGCTGCACGGCTTCGTATTCAAGAGCCGTTCCCCCAGCTCCGGCCTCTATCGCGTGAAGGTCTACGACGAACACGGAATGCCCAGTAGAAGCGGCACAGGGATCTTTCCCAGGGAGATGATGCAGCGCTTCCCTTTGCTCCCACTGGAGGAGGACGGGCGCCTGCACGATATGGGCCTGCGAGAGAACTTCATCGAGCGGGTCTTCGTCTACTCTCGCTGGACCTGCATGCTGGAGGAAGACCCAAGCCCTGGCGGGATCGTGGCGTTCCACACTGCGCACAAGCTGACGATGCTGGCGCACAGTCCGAAGCACTACCGCAAGATGGGCCCCCTGGTGGCTCAAGCTGGCTCGCGTCCGTGGCCGGAGGTGATCGAGCAGTACGGAGAGCTTCTAATGGAAGGTCTGAAAGTGCTCACCACGCCCGGAAGACATGCCAACGTGCTTCAGCATCTGCTGGGCTTCGTCAAAGAACACTTGACCAAAGATGACAAAGCGGAGCTACTGAACCTCATCAGAGATTACCAGGAAGGGCTCTTACCGCTGATTGTGCCAGTGACGTTGCTGAAACACCATTTGAAACGCCAACCGGTGCCAGAATGGGTGCATCAGCAGGTCTACTTGAACCCCTATCCGAAGGAACTGATGCTCCGCAACCACGTGTGACACTATGGCTTCAGGTAAGTTACAGGAACTTGTAGAGGAATTCCGCACTGTTGTGATCGGCGAGGGCGGTATCGCGGACTCCGTGATCCCGCCGGTCATCTTCCTGCTCGTCAACCAGTTTCTGGGTTTCGAGTACGCGATGTGGAGCGCCTTGGCAATGGCGCTGATCATCACCGCGCTCCGGCTGCTCAGAGGGCAATCCTGGCTCTACGCGCTGGGCGGACTGGGAACGGTATTGCTCGCCATCCTGGCCTCGAGACTGCTGGGACAGGCTCAAGGCTACTTCCTCCCCAACCTCGCGACCGATGTGCTGCTGACGCTGGCGCTGGTATTCAGCGTGATCGTGCGCCGCCCCCTGGTCGCTTTGACAAGCCGCCTGACCCGACGTTGGCCCCTGGATTGGTACTGGCACCCGCGCGTGCGTCCGGCCTACACCGAGGTCACTCTCGCCTGGGTCGTCTTCTTCGCTCTGCGCCTGCTTTTGAAAATAATGCTCTTCCGCGCCGCGAACGCCGAGGGGCTGGCACTCTTCAACACGCTGACCGGATGGCCGGCGAACATCATCCTGCTGGCGCTGAGTTACATCTACGGAACCTGGCGCCTTCAGAATCTGAAAGGCCCCAGCGTCGAGGAGTTCGAGCGTGGCGAGGGTCCGCCGTGGACGGGGCAACAGCGCGGCTTCTAGGAGGAAACCCTACGAAGGGCGTGTCTCCGTACCCGCCCCCTACGAAGTGAAAAGAGCGGAGAGCAGAAGCAAGATCGACCCCAAGGTGCAAACTATCAGCCCCCACCCCAGGCCAAGTGAGGTTCCATATAGCGCGACGACGAGGGGGCGCAGCAGGGCGAATTGCCACAGCGCGGGAGCGGCGCCGAACAGCGCCAAAAGCGCGATCAAAATCCCTCGGATGGGCCAGGCAAGCCGGGGGCTCAGAAAAGCCAGCAGGATCGCCGCTAGCCCGCCGACGAACAGGATCAACTGAAGGCGGTATTCAGGCGCCAAGATATAGTCGTAGGGCGGAAACGCCGCCAGCGCGATCAAACCCACCCCGGCGGTCGAGATGAGACGGAGCCAGAAGCGCTTCGAGGTGCCGTTGATCAAGAAGCTGAGAGCCACCGTCGCAGCAAGCAACGGCGCGAGGAAAAGGGCACGGAAGATGGGAAGCGTGCCACCTTGCACCTGAGGGAAAAACTTGGCGAACTCCGAAAGCTCATAGCCGGTCACTGTGAGCGCGGCAGTCTTATGCGGAATCCAAGGGCCGAAGTAACCGACTATCATCAAGAGCGAAGAAATGATGCCTAGT